>JBILCC010000183.1:0-3119 GCA_044353355.1 Aquirufa sp. | reverse complement strand
ATGAGAAATTCTGGGATGAGGTAAAAGTAGGTTCGAATTTTGTTTGGTCTAAAACCAAGAAAACAGGTTTCGAGGTAATTACAGCTCAGCAAATCGAGATTAAAAATAATGGTCAAAAAATAGACGCAAAAGCTACTTCAATAACCCACGAAAAGTACAGTGAACTTGCATACACGCTTTCAGCCAAACAAGGCGAAAAATTAACTATCATTAAGTATGCCGTTAATATCAGCTCAGAGAATCACCAAACAGCGTCCTTTGAAAAGATCGCCTCAGACTATTTAGCCCGTATTTCAGCGAAAGGTTTTGACAAAATGTTGCAAGAACAAGCGGCAGCTTGGGCGACCAAATGGGCCATCAATGATATCATCATTTCAGGTGATGCATCCGCTCAACAAGGTATTCGTTTCAATATCTTTCAAATGAACCAAACCTATACAGGTGAGGATGATCGCTTAAATATTGGACCAAAAGGATTTACTGGCGAAAAATACGGCGGATCCACCTATTGGGACACGGAAGCCTATTGTATTCCGTTCTATTTAGGAACAGCTCCAGCCAAAGTTTCTAAAAACCTATTAATCTACCGTTGGAAGCAACTAGACCGGGCCATAGAAAACGCAGGCAAATTAGGCTTTAATAAAGGCGCAGCCCTTTATCCAATGGTGACGATGAACGGAGAAGAGTGCCACAATGAGTGGGAAATCACCTTCGAAGAAATCCACCGTAACGGAGCCATCGCCTATGCGATTATGGATTACGTAAATTACACAGACGATCGCAAACACTTAGTGGAATACGGTTGGGAAGTGCTGGTGGGAATCGCACGTTTCTGGGCTCAACGCGTAAACTGGTCGGAAGACAAACAGAAATACGTCATGTTAGGCGTAACAGGACCTAATGAATACGAAAACAATGTTAACAACAACTGGTACACGAATTACATAGCCACTTGGTGTTTAAAATACACGCTTGAAGTTTATGCAGAGATTCAAAAGAATTACCCTGTAGAAGCTGCGGCTAAAATTACTTCAACAGCTTTCGCGAAAGAGGAAGTAACGCAATTCCAGCACATCATCGATAACATGTATTACCCACGCGATGAAAAGCAGGGGATCTATTTGCAACAAGATGGTTTCTTAGACAAGGTAATCGCACCCGTAGATACCATTACGGCTGAAAGACCCATCAACCAAAAATGGTCTTGGGATCGCATCCTTCGTTCATGCTACATTAAACAAGCGGACGTATTACAAGGAATTTATTTCTTTGAGGATGATTTCAGCCTAGAAGAATTAGAGCGCAATTATAATTTCTATGAACCTATCACGGTACACGAATCTTCGTTAAGCCCTTGCGTTCACAGCATTTTAGCTGCCAAGCTAGGTAAAGAAGATAAATCATACGAATTCTACACACGTGCCGCACGTTTAGACTTAGATGATTATAATAATGATACAGAGGATGGTTGCCACATCACCAGCATGGCGGGAACCTGGATGTCGATCATAAAAGGTTTTGGTGGAATGCGCTTAAAGGATCACACTTTGCATTTCAATCCATTCTTACCAAAACAGTGGAACGAATTCTCCTTCAAAATCAACTTCCGCGCGAATCAATTAAATATTGCCGTGAAAAAGTCGGGAGTGGAGATCACTAATTTGGCTGGACCGGAGTTGAAGGTTATGGTGCATGGAGAAGCGCGGGTGCTTTCTAAAGTATAAAGCATAGAGCACAAAGTAAAAATTATGTATTAAAAAAGGGATCAATTCTTGATCCCTTTTTTAATGAATTCGTGAAACACATTTCCTAAACTTATCGCCAAAGGCGATTCAATATTTATTCTTTGTGCTTTAAATCATGCTTTATTGATTAGCTCTATATCCGGCATAGATTGATCCGTCAATGGAACGCCATCACGGTCTTTACGCGCAATACGAGAGTATAAACCAAGTTCTTGAGAAAACAAAAAGGTAAAAAATAGCTTGACAAAAGATGTATGGTACTTCAAATTGTCATAAAACTCAGGAGCTGCTGCCTTTAACTTTGGTAAATTATTCCAAGGCACAGATGGCATATCATGGTGTTCATTATGGTAACCTACATTCATATTAATGCCGTTCAAATTACCGTAATAAGAATACGTCTCTTGGTTTTTATCTAACACTAAGAAATGTTCTTGAATCCAACGTGCTCCTAAAGGATGTAAACCCACGGAGAATAAGAAACTTAACCCCATATAGGCTAGTGCTGACCAACCCCAAAAATAAACAATGACCGCATCAAAGGCTATTTGCGCGATAATATTCATAATTACTGGACGATCAAAAACCGCTAGTTCGATACAACGCATCGTACGAATACCTTGAAAGAAAGGGAATAACAATAACCAGATCATCTTACCAATGAAATAGTTATCGATCAATTTAGCTTCCCAATAATCCGGTAAATCCGCATCCAATTCATGAACACCTTGAAAAGCGTGGTGCTTTAAATGGAAATTCTTGAAGGAAATGGCAGTAGGAAACAGGGAAGGAAAGTTAGCGATAATTCCAGCTAACACATTCCACGAATTCTTTTTGAAAATCAAATTATGTGCAGATTCATGAATACATACAAACAACGTATGAGTAGGAAATGCACCGAATACCCAAGCAACAGCCACAATCGCCCACCAAGGATAATCTTTAATGAAATAAGCCATACCAATCTGCATGCCTACACAAGCCAAAATCCAAACGAATGTCATCGGATTCTTTCCGATTAAATTCTTCACTTCTGGATGCGCTCTTACAATGGCACGTGTACGTGCTCTATGCGGTTCTGGGCCTTCTACCCAATTAAAATCTTTTGATTCGGACATAATAGTCTATTTTATAATACGCAAATATACCACATATCGCCATTTTTTCAGTTAGCTAGATAATTTAAAATTAAAAGGTGACAATATGTCACAAAAGGCCTTGACAATCTACAATGGCATATTCCTTGTGTTAAAGCTGTCAAAATATTTAAAAATAATCATGGGAAAAATTATTGGAATTGACTTAGGAACCACCAACTCATGTGTGGCGGTAATGGAAGGGAACGAGGCAGTCGTTATTGCAAACTCAGAAGGT
>JBILCC010000184.1:0-3119 GCA_044353355.1 Aquirufa sp. | reverse complement strand
CACCATGGCATCTCACTATGATATCGGTCGTTTTGGTGCGGAGCGTTTAAGTTTCTCTGCCCGTCAAGCGGACGTTTTAATGGTGATGGGAACCATTTCTAAGAAGATGGCACCGGTTGTAAAACAAGTATATCTTCAAATGGCTGAGCCACGTTGGGTATTATCCGTAGGAGCTTGTGCTTGTTCTGGTGGTATTTTTGATACGTATTCTGTACTTCAAGGAATTGACCGTATTATCCCAGTGGACGTATATGTGCCAGGTTGCCCACCACGTCCGGAGCAAATTTTGGATGGCTTTATGCAGATCCAAGAATTAGCGAAGAAGGAAACTACACGCAGACGAAACGAGCCAGAATACAAGGCTTTATTAGCTTCTTACGGAATCGAATAACTATGAACGATCAGATAATCGAAGCGCTTTTAGCGCAGTTTGGTGAGGTGGGTGTGTATGGAATAGGGGAGTCACACGGCATTTTGCAGGTGACCACGGAAGTAGAGAATATCGTTCCGATGATCCATTTCTTGTATGCTCATCCGGTATTTAAGTTTCAATTTTTGACGGATTTGGCTGGAATTCATTTTCCGGAGGCTAAAGGTCAGGAATTAGGCGTAATCTACCACTTACATTCTTTGGAAAACAACGTACGTCTTTGGATTAAGGCTTATGCGCCTATCGAAGCGCCTACTTTCCCTACGATCACCGGCCTTTTTGCTACGGCAAACTGGATGGAGCGCGAGGCGTTTGATTTTTATGGTATCCTCTTTGAGGGTCACCCTAATTTGACCCGTATCCTGAATATGGACGAGATGGATTACCACCCGATGCGTAAAGAATATCCGTTAGAGGATGCGACGCGTCACGATAAGATTGATGAATTGTTTGGACGATAATAAATAGACATGTCTGAAATAGCTTTAGTAAACAGCCCTAATGTAGGATTAGATAAAACACAAAAAGGGGGACCTTATGTGAATGAATTATCTACGTTAAACTTAGGTCCTACGCACCCAGCGACACACGGTATCTTTCAAAACATCTTAACGATGGACGGAGAAACCATCGTAGACGCGGAGCAAACGGTGGGTTATATCCACCGGGCCTTTGAGAAAATCGCAGAACGTCGTCCTTTTTATCAAATCACGACTTTAACAGACCGCATGAACTATTGTTCAGCTCCTATTAACAACATGGGCTGGCACATGACGGTAGAGAAATTGTTAGGCATCGAAGTTCCCAAGCGTGCGCAATACATGCGTGTGATCATGATGGAACTTGCGCGTCTAACAGACCATATTGTTTGTAATTCCATCCTAGCGGTAGATACGGGAGCCTTAACGGGATTCTTGTATGTATACCAATGGAGAGAGTTCATCTACGAGATTTATGAGGAGATGTGCGGTGCACGTCTGACGACGAATATGGGTCGCTTTGGTGGAATGGAGCGTGATTTCACGCCTGTAGCGATCGAGAAAATTCAAAAATTATTAAAAGAACTTCCTGCCGCTTTGAAGGAATTCGAAGGCATGGTGATGCGTAACCGTATCTTCATGGACCGTACCCAAAACGTGGGTGGCATTTCTGCCGAACGCGCTTTGAACTACGGATTTACAGGTCCTAACTTGCGTGCAGCGGGTGTGGATTACGATGTTCGTTCAATGAACCCGTATTCATCTTACGAAGATTTCGAATTCGATGTGCCAGTAGGTACAAAAGGCGATACCTATGATCGTTTCTTAGTGCGCGAAGAGGAGATGTGGCAAAGTTTGCGCATCATCCAACAAGCGATGGACAACCTTCCGGAAGGTCCATACCACGCAGATGCACCGCATTATTATTTACCAGATAAACAAGACGTCTACCACAACATGGAGGCTTTGATCTACCACTTCAAAATTGTGATGGGAGAGATCGATGCACCGGTGGGTGAGGTTTACCATTCAGTAGAAGGCGGAAACGGGGAATTAGGTTTCCACTTGGTTTCTGACGGAGGTCGTACACCTTACCGTTTGAAATTCCGTCGTCCCGGATTTATATATTACCAGGCTTTCCCAGAGATGATCAAGGGAACCACCCTTTCAGATGCGATCGTAACGATGTCATCGATGAACGTAATTGCAGGAGAGTTAGATACTTAAGACATGAGCAAGATTGTTTTCCCAGCAGAAACGCTGGAATTAGTGAAAAAGATTATCGCCCGCTATCCGGAAGGGAAGCAGAAATCGGCCATTTTACCGATCCTTCACTTAGCACAAGCCGAGTGGAAGTGGTGCTCGCCAGAGGTGATGGATTATGTAGCGACCCTTATGGACATCAGTCCAATTGAGGTATACGAGGTGGCGTCATTTTACACCATGTTCCACTTGGAGCCGGTAGGTGAGCACGTCATTGAGTATTGCCGTACGGGCCCTTGTTGCTTAATGGGTGGTGTGGAAGTATACGATCACTTGAAGAAAAGGTTGAAAATTAATACTGGCGAAACAACGAAGGATGGCAAGTTTACCATCAAAGAAGTGGAGTGTTTAGCCGCTTGCGGTTGGGGTCCTGTATTCCAAATCCGCGAAAAATACTACATGCACTTAACGAAAGAGAAAGTGGATGAAATTATAGATGAACTGAGCAAATAAGGCCTAGGATGAAGATATTAACCGAACATATAGACGTACCTAACATCGACACGATAGACGTGTTCATGAAGCATGGTGGGTATTCAGCGGTCAAAAAAGCGATTAAAAAAATGACTCCTGATGAGGTCACGGAAGAAGTGAAAAAGTCAGGTCTTCGTGGCCGTGGAGGCGCTGGTTTCCCGGTAGGCATGAAGTGGTCATTTTTGGCGAAGCCAGAGGGTGTGCCTCGTTATTTAGTGTGTAATGCGGACGAATCAGAGCCTGGTACGTTCAAGGACCACTATTTGATGTGGAAATCCCCACATACCTTGATCGAAGGAATGATTGTTTCTTCGTTTGCATTAGGAGCAAACACCTCCTACATCTACGTACGTGGTGAGTTAATGTATGTGATTGCTATTTTAGAAAAAGCCATTCAAGAGGCTTACGATAAAGGATTATTAGGAAAGAATATCTTAGGTTCAGGTTACGATCTTGATCTATTTGTTCAACCT
>JBILCC010000181.1:0-3153 GCA_044353355.1 Aquirufa sp. | reverse complement strand
GCGAAGGTTTAAGTCCTATTGATGTCGTTACATTCTCGGCAGCCTACGGTACTTGGCTTAAGAAAAAGGGGCATCCTTCGAATTCGATTGTACTCGGTCGCGATGCGCGTATCTCCGGCGAAATGGTTAGTTCTTTAGTGGCCAATACCTTAATCGGTTTAGGCTGGAATGTATTGGATATCGGTCTTTCTACGACCCCAACCGTTGAATTAGCGGTGCCCTGGACGAAAGCGGCGGGTGGAATTATCATCACGGCTAGTCACAATCCAGCCCAATGGAATGCCTTGAAATTATTAAATGATCGCGGTGAATTCATCTCAGATCAGGATGGTAAAGACTTATTAACAATTGCAGACAATCAAGATTTTGATTTCGCGGAGGTGATGAAGTTAGGTCAATTAACACAAGATGACAGCTTTTTACAGCAGCACGTAGATCACGTGTTAGGCTTGAGCTGGGTTAATAAATCAGTGATCGAGAAAGCGAACTTCCGTGTTTTAGTCGATGCGGTGAATTCGACAGGTGGAATCGTGGTGCCTATGTTATTGAAGGCCTTGGGTGTTCAGCATGTGGACGTGATTTTTGGTGAGCCGACGGGTCATTTCGGACACAACCCAGAACCACTTCCGGAAAACTTAACGGAGATGATTTCGAAAATAAAAGGGGGAAATTACGATTTAGGTATCGTGGTGGATCCAGATGTGGATCGCCTTTGCTTTATTTCAGAGGATGGAACGCCTTTTGGCGAAGAGTATACCTTAGTGGCGGTGGCTGATTATGTGCTTTCTGTAAAAGCAGGTAACACCGTTTCGAACCTTTCTTCTACGCGTGCTTTAGCGGATGTGACGCGCATAGCGGGCGGCGAGTATTTCGCTGCAGCGGTAGGAGAGGTGAACGTAGTAACCCAGATGAAAGCGGTGAAAGCGATCATCGGTGGCGAAGGAAATGGGGGCGTTATCTTCCCGGAATCGCATTACGGACGTGATTCCCTGGTGGGGATTGGATTGTTTTTGACGCATTTGGCAAACAAAGGCATCAAAGCATCCGAACTGCGCGCGAGCTATCCAGCTTATGTGATCTCCAAAAACAAAATTGAATTATCCGCTGACCTGAACGTCGATTTAATCCTCGCAACGGTGGCAGAAAAATACAAGAATGAAAAGGTAAATACGATCGATGGCGTAAAAATTGACTTCCCGGATCGCTGGGTTCATTTACGCAAATCGAATACGGAACCGATCATTCGCATTTACGCGGAGGCTTCTTCGGAGGCTGAGGCAGATACACTCGCTCAACAAATTATACACGTGATTGAAGAAATCGCGAAAGGGTAGATGGCAGACAAGACACCGATATATTTAGATAACGCGGCTACAACTCCGGTGGATCCGGCTGTTTGGGCTGAAATGCAACCTTATTTTGAGCATTTTACCGCGAATCCGTCATCGATTCACTCCCACGGTCGCCAAGCGAAAGTGGCGGTAGAAAAGGCGCGCAAAACGATCGCATCTTTATTGAATGCGTCGCCTTCTGAAATTCTATTTACTTCAGGAGGAACGGAAGCGGATAATACCGTCTTACAATCGGCCGTTTTACACGGTGGATGTAAGGTAATTATCACTTCGCCATTAGAACACCACGCGGTATTGCATACGGCGGAGGCTTGGTCGAAACTGGGTTTGGCGGAATTGAAATTAGTTCGCGTAAATCCGGATGGTGCCATTGATTTAGCTCATTTAGAAGAGTTGTTATCAACGTCAGACAAAGCGATTGTGAGTTTGATGCACGGGAACAATGAGATCGGTAATTTATTGGATTTAAACGCGGTGGGAGACCTTTGCGAGCAATACGGTGCCTTATTTCATTCGGATACCGTCCAAACCATGGGCCACTACAAACACGACGCCTCGGCTTTGAAAGTGCATTTTATGGTGGGAGCCGCGCATAAATTCCATGGTCCTAAGGGTATCGGTTTCTTGTACGCAAAAGCGGGTACGAAATTTAGTCCGCTGATGCACGGTGGAGCGCAAGAGCGTAACCAGCGTGGCGGTACAGAGAATGTGTATGGTATGGTCGGTATTGCCAAAGCCCTAGAAATGGCCTACTCCGCGATGGACGAACACGCAACCTACATCAAAGGTCTAAAAGCCTATTTTATCGAAGGATTACAAAAGCAATTCCCAGGTATTTCCTTCAACGGAGCTTCTGGGGATGTAGATAATAGCTTGTATACGGTATTGAACGTTCGCTTTCCATCGGTGGCGGACGGCGACATGCTGTTGTTTCAATTAGATATCGAAAAGATTTCGGCTTCAGGCGGTAGCGCCTGTTCGAGCGGTACTTCGGTGGGATCTCACGTGTTGTCGGCCTTAAATCCGACAGCCACGGGTGCAGCTGTTCGTTTCTCCTTTAGCAAAAATAATACCCGAACGGAGATCGATCGGGTATTAGAAGTCTTGAAAAAAATCGTGTCTTAGTAGGCGCGAGCAAAGATGACTCTGCGGCTGGAAGGTGCTCCTGTTAGGATGCATTTTCCAGCTTCTTCTTTAGCATCCAGTGGGATGCAGCGAATCGTCGCTTTCGTTAATTCTTTGATTTTCTCTTCCGTCTCAGACGAACCATCCCAGTGCGCAGAAAGGAATCCACCGTCTTCGATTTTAGCTGTAAACTCTTCCCAGCTGTTCACCTCGAACGTATTCGCTGTTCTGAAATCAAGTGCTTTTTGATAAATGCTTTTTTGGATGTCTTCCAACGTGTCCACGATCACGTCTTCGATTCCCTCAAATGGCATACTCGTCTTCTCTCTCGTATCGCGACGTGCTAATTCGATTGTGCCATTTTCCATATCACGGTTACCGATCGCAAGACGTACCGGAACCCCTTTTAGTTCGTATTCAGCGAATTTGAAGCCTGGGCTTTGGTTCTCAGCGAAGTCAAACTTCACCGAAACGCCACGGGATTTTAACGCTTTCACTAATGGATTGATGCGCGCTTTGATATTTTCTAATTGCTCTTCGCCTTTATAGATCGGTACGATCACCACTTGAATCGGAGCTAATTTAGGAGGCAAGACTAAACCTTGGTCATCCGAGTGCGCCATAATCAAGGCTCCCATTAAACGCGTAGAAACACCCCAAGAGGTTCCCCACACAT
>JBILCC010000050.1:0-10641 GCA_044353355.1 Aquirufa sp. | reverse complement strand
TCGCGTTGTAGACTTAGCGATTGCTCTTGGATTTGTTTGTTGTAGCTGATGTCCTTATTGTAAAGTGGCATCGTCGTTTGCACTTTCACATCGTAGAAATCGCGGGGGAAGAAATTCGTCTCCACGTTTGAAATCTGAGGAAAAGCAGTGCTTTTCGTCAGCGCATTCAGCGTCGAATACACCGGGTTCAATAAATCTCCTACCGGGAAAGCGATGCTACGACCACCCTCTCCACTTTGGTAGCCACCTTGGAAGGCGACGCTGGGTTGGTAGAGGCTTTGGGCTGTTTTCAGGGCAATCATCGCCTTTTCCACCTGGATGGTTTTTTGTTGCAGCGTGATGTTTTGTTGAAAGGCCGTGGCGACGTATTCGTCGAGGACGGACTTTTGGCCGAATAACGGCAGCGCAAAAAGGAGTAATAAATATTTCATGTTAGGCTTTTTTCATCGTTTTCAATAACCAATCCAGCGACTCGTGCATCGTCTTTTCGACGTCCTCTGCTGGAACTAATTTGTCTAATCGCTGGCGAATCGCGAGGGAAACCAGTCCGTGCACCATGCTCCAAACCGCCATCGCTACTGTTTCCACTTTGGCAGGCACTATTAACCCTTTGTCCATCGCATCTTGCACGATCATTTTCAAGGCCTCTAATGCTTGATCACCACTCGACCAACCTGCGCCCATATTGATTAAGGCGGACATGGGGGCCTCCTGAATGAACATCAAATCATAATATTCTGGATATTCTAGGCCAAAATTCAAGTAATTCACGCCCATCTGGTGCAAGCGTTCGATGGGATCGCTGATCAAACCTAAAGCAATATTTTGCTCTAGCATCTTTTTAAATCCTGACTCACAGCAATAAAATAAGATCTCGTTTTTATCCTTAAAATACAGATATAGCGTCGTAGGGCTATATTGTATGCGTTCAGCAATCTTCCGGACGGACACTTTGCTGAAGCCCTCTTCCACGAACAATTTCATCGATTCCTCCAGGATCAAGGATCGAATCTCCTGTTTTTGTTTCTCTTTTCTAGCGACTATTCCCATACCGATTACACAAATTAATAAATTACACCGTAAAGTTAATTAACAGTGTTAAGTTTTCAAAATTTAGTATTTTGCATCAAATCCAAAAACTATGAAAATCAACTTTATCCATAAAATCCAACACATCGGGATTCCTGTGCATAACATGGAAATCTCCATTCCCTTTTACGAACGCCTTGGTTTCGAGAATGTGATGGAATCCCCCTTTGAATTTGATGGTGGTTTTGGAACCTGCGTGATGATGAAAAATCACGAAGTGATCGTGGAGTTATATCAAATGCCGGAAAAGCAATTAGCCGAAATCAAACAGCGCAAAGTCGGTCACATCGACCACTTCGCGATCGACGTGCAAGATGTCGATTACGCCTTTGAAGCGTTGAAGCACGCCGGTTTTGAGATTTTAGAAAAGGAGCCTACGTTTTTGGCTTTCTGGAAAAATGGCACACGCTTCTTTAATGTGAAGGGGCCAAGTGGCGAGATTATCGAATTCAATCAAGTACTCTAAAAGTAAATGGACGAACCATCCGTTCGCCCTTTTACGCATAATCTTTCAAAATGAGGTTTAGTTCATGGCGATAATATAGCGCTTAACCTCCGTCTTGATTTTAAACGACTTCGAAGTCAACTCTTTCTTGTTGATATCTAACACTACCATGCGGTAGTTTCCATCAGACAATCCCGCCAAATTGAACAAATTTGCTTCGAAAAATCGCAATGTTATGGAATTGTTATTTCAAGCGACCTCTTTTTAACAATCACTTAACAAAAGCCTAACAATGGCTTAACTGCTTCGCATTTGTGTGAATCTACATTTGTGTCATGATTAAAACATGTCACCAATATTCGCATCACACCAATTTTATGAAACAGTCAATTAAGTGCCTTATTCTAGTTTTATTATTTCCATTCATCGCTTTTTCACAGGTAAGTGTTAGCGGAATTGTTAAATCTGCTAAAGAGCCTTTAGTAGGTGTTACTGTCTGGTTAAAGAATCCAACAACAGGTAAAAACCAAGGCGTAGCTACCGATATTGATGGTAAGTTTAACTTTACTAATGTAGTTCCAGGATCTTATACATTAAATTCTAGCTATGTTGGTTTCAAGGACTACAACAATCCCGCTTTCAAGGTGGCTAATGAGCCTATTACTATTACGATAGAATTAGAGGAAGACAGTAAAGTTTTAGCCGATGTAGTTGTAAAGACCGTGGCTAAAAAAGAGACAGCTACTGCCTTAATCAATACGTTAAAATCTAGTTTTATTGTGGCAGATGGTCTATCCATCGAGTCGATTAAGAAAACACCCGATAGAAACGTGAGTGATGCCTTAAAAAGAGTAAGTGGTGTTACGATCCAAAATGACAAATTCGTTTTAGTGCGTGGTTTAGCCGATCGTTATAATTCAGCTTTATTGAATAAAACACAATTGCCCTCTACGGAACCTGATCGCCGTGCTTTCTCTTTTGACATTATTCCTACGGCATTGATTGATAACATTATCATTAACAAAGGAGCGGCAGCAAACCTTCCAGGTGATTTTGCTGGCGGTTTAGTTCAGATTACCACAAAAGAAGTTTCAGGTGATTTTGCGTCGGCCTCTTTAGGTGTTAGCTATGGTTCACTTTCAACCTTCCAAGACTTTAAATTAATTCAATCCGTAGCATTTCCATCTACTTTCCCGTCTACTAATACTTTTAGAATCAGTGGTAACGGAGATAAGCGTGCTTACACAAAATTGATTGATTCTCCTAGTATTACGGAATTATCTAGTCTACCAAACTTCAATGGCAGCCTTTCCTTTGGCCTAAAGAAAAATAACTGGAATGTTTTATTTAGCTCTACTGCGAGAAATACCTTCTCTTCTAATACCACAGAGCGTATTGATTATTTGTCTTCTACGGACTTAGCTTACAAATACAAAGACATTAACTTCTCTCAAACGAAGTCATTAAGCGGTTTATTGAATGTGGTTTATTTAGGCCAAAACCGTTACAGCTGGAAAACTCTTGCGAATTACCAAACAGAGGATTACTTCTTAAACAGAACGGGGGAGAACTATGATAACGTGCAGAACGTATTCAGTAATTCTTCTAATGCGATTCGCAAAATGGTGGTTAACACCCAATTTGATGCGAAAATTAAGACTTGGGATTTTAATGTTGGCTATAATTTGATGCTTCGTGATCAGCCTGATTACCGCGTTAATCCTACGGCGTCTTATTTGAATTCAGGCAATCCTTACTTGACTGCATGGAGAGATACGTACCGTTTCTGGAGTGTCATGGATGAAAACTCAGGAAATGCAGCGGTGAATAAATCATTTGGTGATATTAAAGTGGGTGCTGGGTATTTGAAGAAATACAGAAATTTCAAGGCACGTGTTTTCCGTTATGAAACCATCGATATGTTAGGTGAAATAACGAATAATACGGATCGCTATACAGCAGATTTTGACCTAGCAAGTGGATTTGTGATGTATGAAAAGGAAATAGGTTTGCTTAAGTTAAACACAGGTTTGAGAACAGAGTATAACGTATTTACAATTGGGACGGCAGATTTTAGTGGCCAAAAAGTAAATGTACAACGCGAATATTTAGATCTTTTGCCTTCGTTAAACCTAACCTATTCTGCTACAGAGAAAACGAAATGGAGAACTTCGGTAAGCAAAACCTTAGCAAGACCAGAGTTCCGTGAGGTAGCGAATTTTGCTTACTATGACTTCGTTCGTAACGCGCAGTTATTAGGAAACAAAGACCTAGAAAAATCTGATATCTACAATGTGGACTTTAAGTGGGAACTCTATCCTCGCGCTGGTGAAATTTTCTCTGTGGGCGTTTTTGGAAAGAAATTCATTAAGCCAATTGAGCAAATTGTAGCCGATGGATCAGTTCCTTCAAACCTAGCTTTGACCTACACGAATCCGCCATCAGCGATTGTGTATGGATTGGAAATGGAATTCAGAAAAGCCCTTAACTCTTGGTTAGATCTTTACTCTAACATGGCATTAATTCAATCTGAGGTAGAAGTTCAGGGGATTAAACGCCAGCTGCAAGGTCAATCTAATTATGCCTTGAACGGTGGTTTAAACTTCCACAAAGGAAATAATACCATCAACTTAACCTACAACCGAGTAGGCGATCGCATCGCTTCGGTAGGTTTTCAAGGGTATCCAGACATTTTTGAAAACTCAAGAGACGTCATTGACATCGTCTTCTTAAGAAAATACAACAAGGGAGAAATAAAATTGGCGGTGAGCGATATCCTAGCTCAGCCCACTGTTTTCTACCAAAAGCCTTCACGTGATTTAATTAAAACAAACAACGAAACATCCGTTTCACTCACCGTTAATTACAACTTCTAACATGAAAAAATTACTAGTTATCGTAGCAGCTTTCGCAACATTTAGCTGCTCAAAGGATTTAGGTGGCGATGTTGCCCCTATCAACGTGCCTTCTACTACTACGTTAAGTGGTAACATTACCGCAACAACTACATTGACTGCGGATAAAGAATGGACATTAAAAGGATACGTTTACGTAACTGATGGAGCTACTTTAATTATTCAACCAGGAACGGTTATCAAAAGTGATATCTCTGAGAAGGGTGCTTTGTGCATTGAGAGAGGGGCAAAAATTCAAGCGGAAGGTACAGCAGCTAAGCCTATTGTATTTACTTCAGGTAAGCCAGCAGGCGAACGTGCTCCAGGAGATTGGGGTGGCATCGTTATCCTAGGAAGAGCAAAAACGAATCGTACCTCAGAGCCTACTATCGAAGGGGGTATTGGCCGCGCTTATGGTGGTACAAATGATGAGGATAACAGTGGTGTGATGAAATATGTGCGTATTGAATATGCTGGTATTGCTGCTTTACCTAACTCAGAAATCAATGCCTTGACTTTTGGAGCAGTTGGAAGCAAAACCATCATTGAGAATGTGCAAACTATTTATGCAAATGATGATGCATTTGAATTTTTTGGTGGAACAGTGTCCCCTAAGTATTTATATGCTTACGCAACTGCTGATGATGATTATGACTTTGATTTTGGTTATACGGGTAAAGTTTCCTTCTCTATTTCAAGACGTGATCCACAATTCGTGGATACGGGGGATGCAGGAAATGGAGTTGAGTGTGATAATGACGGAACAGGTTCTTCAGCCACTCCGTTTACACGTCCCGTGCTAGATAACCTTATTTTAATTGGGCCAAATGACCCAGTGGCACTTTCTAACCATAACCTAGCGATGCGTTGGAGACGTGCTACTCAATTCGAAGTAACAAACTCAACATTTATTGGCTACATGAAAGGTGGCTTTAGCTTGGAAAGTAATGAGACAGCTCAAGCTTATAAGGATGGAAAGTCAATTTTTAAAAACAACAAAATAGGTACGTATACTACCAATGTTTCTAGAAATTTTATCAGTGGAGCGACTTCAATCATAACTTCGGCTGATGTGAAAACAAAAGCCCTAGCTGATGGAAACTCAGAGATTGAGTCGACAAACGCTGAAATTTTAAAACTGGAAAAGCCAAGTTGGACAACCGGTTGGACTCGTTTCCCAGTGAAAGGTCAATAAGATAATATATTGGTGTAATACAGAAAATGCTGGAGAGATTCTCTCCGGCATTTCTTGTTTAACGGAATTCGGAATTGTAATAAAATTCTGATTTATTGCCTAACTTAGCCAGGCATAATAAACCAAACTATGAATCGAATAAGTGGACTTCTGCTATTTTTCCTTGCCATTACATTTTATAGTGCCGCACAAGCACCTACTGCTGATGCACGCGTCATTGTCATCACTACAGATGGCTATCGTTGGCAAGAACTTTTCAATGGAATCGATACATCCATTGTTAAAATAAAGCGCTTCCATCATGGGGATTCTGCCCGTTTAATCAAACAATATTGGTCTCCTTCTTTGTCCGAAAGACGAATGAAATTGATGCCTTTCTTTTGGGGTAAACTGGCTTCTTTAGGTCAAATTCACGGAAATAGAAAAGCAGGGAGTGTTGTTAATAATGCGAACCCCTATTGGTTCTCATACCCAGGATATAGTGAGATATTAACGGGTCAAGTAGATACGGCCGTTAATTCAAATGACTATAAACCTAATCCGAATACAAACTTTTTTGAATACTTAAACTCGTTGCAAGCCTACAGAGGTAAGGTAGCTGCTTTTGGAGCATGGGATGCTTTTGATCGTATTTTGAATGAGAAAAGAGCTGGTTTTCCCGTGGTCAATGCATTTGATTCGTATCCAGAATTAGAGAAGGATCCAGAGACTCAACTGCTGGCGAAGATGTTGAAAGAATCATTCAAGCCTTTTGGTATGGCGGAGTCATTAGACGCATTTACGCATTTCAAGGCGATGCATTATTTGAAAAAAAATAAGCCGAAAGCACTCTATATTTCTTATGGAGAAACAGACGAATTTGCGCACGAAGGAGCCTACAATCATTACCTAGATGCTGCACATCAATTTGATGCTTGGGTAGGAGAGATCTGGGATTTTGTCAATTCGGATCCAGATTATAAAGGCAAAACGACCTTGTTAATCACAACAGATCACGGACGTGGCGATGCAAAAAAAACCGAATGGACTTCGCACGGAGAAAGTGTGAAAGATTGTTACCAGATTTGGTATGCTATGTTAGGGGCAAATGTTCCTGCTCTAGGAGAGATAAAATCAGCCGAATTAGTCTATCAAAAAGAGTTGATTCACAAGGCAGCGAAAGCCATTGGTGTTTCGTTTAAGAGCGAAGTTAAATAGGGGGGATTTAACAATTCCTTAACAGGGTTTTTGTAAATGTCCCTTACCTTTATTTCTCACAATTTCCCATCATTGGCTATGTTCGGATTAGATCCTACTTTATTTTTCCTGCTTTGCTTCTGCTTAATCGCAGCCTGTGCGTTTGAGTTTGTAAATGGTTTCCATGATACGGCTAATGCTGTGGCGACGGTGATTTATACCCATTCGCTTCGTCCTACTCAGGCAGTCGTTTGGTCTGGAATCATGAATTTTTTAGGACTTTTAACCGGCGGAGTGGGTGTAACCATGAGTATTATAGGTCTGCTCCCTACAGAGTTGCTAGTCGATACGAATGTCTATCATTCGATGGCAATGGCTCTCTCCTTGTTAATTTCAGCGATTTTATGGAATCTAGGCACTTGGTATTTTGGGATACCGGCCTCGAGTTCACATACCTTAATAGGTTCGATTATCGGTATCGGGGTAGGACATGCTTTGCTACCAGAAGACTCGAATAAGGGAATATCGGCATTGAATTGGGACAAAGTAATAGAAATAGGTCAGGCACTTTTATTATCACCTTTGTTTGGATTTGCATTAGCAATTATTTTGATGTACATATTAAAGAAGACAGTGACGAATAAGGAAATATTTAAAGAGCCTAAAAAGAAATCACCTCCGCCCCTTTGGATTCGTTCCTTGCTAATTGCTACATGTACCTTGGTTTCCTTCTTCCATGGTCGAAATGATGGTCAAAAAGGGATCGGCTTGGTGATGGTAATCTTGATCGCTTTCTTGCCGGGTTATTTTGCAATAAACACGACATTAGATATGCAAATGGTTAAGTCAAGTTTAGCCACAGTGCAGACGATTTCAGCTAAAATAGATACTATTCCCTTGTCAGAGAAAGAACGCGATGGTTTAGCGCAATTGAAGAAGTCTTCCACAGAATTAGCTGTGATTACAGCGCAAAATTTAAATCCTTCGACACTGTCTACGGACCAGAAGTTTGCCATTCGTAAGGCAGCATTAACGATTAATAAATTTTCCAAGAAGTTAATTGAAAGTGAATCAGTCGCATTATCTGAGGTAGATAAGTCAGCTTGGAAAAAGGCAACGGCCGGATCTAAAGCTCCTTTCTTTACTTTTGGAGCATCCTCGAGTACTGGCATGGCAGGTGTTACTGATTTTGCTCCTAACTGGGTCATGTGGATGGTTGCCCTTTCGCTGGGTTTAGGAACTATGATTGGATGGAAGCGTATCGTGGTAACTATTGGAGAGAAAATTGGGAAAGACCATTTGACCTATGCACAAGGTGCTTCGGCGGAATTGATCGCTTCTTTAACTATCGGCCTAGCCACAGCATACAAATGGCCTGTGAGCACAACTCACGTGCTAAGTTCAGGTATTGCTGGTACGATGGTAGCGCAGCGTGGAATTAAGAATTTACAAGGAGGAACAGTGAAGAACATCGTGATGGCTTGGGTACTTACCTTGCCAGTGACTATCTTCATGTCAGCCTTATTATTCTTACTTTTCCGCTGGATTGCGGGGTAGATTTAATTAAATAGTTTTTGAATATATTCATAGGTGAATCCGGGAGAGGTTGTTATTCCTTTTCCACCTATACCATTTACGATATGGATGACATTATCCACCGTTTTAGTGTAGACCTCATCTTGTTTTGCTTCTAAATAGTGACCTATCCAGGTAGCTTCTATATCCCAGGATTCTACTGAAACTATTTTTTTAGCCTCACTTAGAATTAGCTCATTAATTTCGGTACTTATTTCAAATCCAAGATGTGCGTGTTCATTTGCCGAAACATACTCATGTGAATCACCTAAAAGAATAGACCCGTCCTCTGCCTGCTTCATTAAAATATGAATCCCTTTCGATTGAAGTTCCTTTTGTTCTTCCGTGGTTTTAAGCGCAGAATAAGATGGGCATGATTTGAAACTTTCATATCGTCTAATAGAAAGCCCTGTTAATAAATTAGAAGTGAATTGCCTTTTTTGTGGTACTAGACGCATCATTTGAAGCTTGCAGATTCGTAGTTCAGCCGATGGGAAATGCTCCGGTAATAAAAATTGTGTGTCCTGTCCATTGGCTAAAATGACATGATCTCCCCAAAAAGTCTGTTTATTTGCAGAGCTTATCATCGCTATGCCCCGTTTCTTTTCCACTGCAATCACTGGGCAGAAATTTTTGTAGTGTAACCCAAGATGTTGAATTAAAAATTCACGTAACTGGTGCACCATCAATAGAGGATTAATTGATGCCTCTTCAGGAAAGAATAAGCCACCCTTGACATAACTTTTCTTTAAAAGGGGATTTTTTTCGACGGCTTCAGTGGATGAAAAGAGTTGTGAAGGGTAATCTAAGGCTTGGAATTTTTCTGACATCTCACCTAATATAGCCATTTCTGCTTCATCTGAGGCAATGTACAAGGAGCCATTTTTAGTTAATGTGATGGCTGCATCCTCTTGCAACTCTTTGTAAATTTTAAGTGATTTTCTCCCCCAAACAAAGCCATTTTCTAACGACTGTCCGGAGGGGACGATTTGTCCAAAATTGCGAATGCTCGCTTCATGCGGCTGCGCATCTTTCTCTAATAAAAGGACTGATTTGCCTTTTTTCAAGGCATGGTAAGCGCAAAAAGTGCCAATTACTCCGCCGCCTACTATGACTAAATCGTATTTTCTATTTTTGATCATTTTGAATACCCTCTTGCTGTGTATTTGCACCGAAAGGTCCCGGAAGGATTATATCAAAAATAGCTTCTACATATTAACTAGATGTTAAGCCTATTTCATCAAATTATTATGAAATAAGAATAGTAGAAATAAAAAAAGGCAGGGAAATCCTGCCTTCTAAAATGGGTAATAAACCGAAATCTATTTTTTTGCTTTAGCAACTCGAGTTCTAGGTTTTGCTTTTGCTTTCACGGGGGAAACAGGAGTAACTGATTTCGCGGGTTTTTCTTTTGCAATTAGCGCAGCCAGTAATTTAGCTTTTGCTAGCTTTTTTGCCTCTTTCTCTTTCTTTTTCGCGTCTTTCTCTGCTTTCTTTTTTGCTTCTTTGGCCGCTTTATGTTTTGCCTTCTCTTTCTGCTTCTCTTGCTCTGAGATGAGTTTGCTGTACTTTTTAACTACGGAAGTAATGGACTTTTGCGTCTCATTAAGCACTTTTTTCGCATTTTTTTCTGTCAAGCCTTTCAACTTAGGAAGAATAGCCTGTACTAATTGATCAGTCAATTTTTTGTTATCCTCACTCATTGTACTGTGATTTAATTGTTGTCGTCAAACTTATGTAAAGATTTCAGGAAAAGAAACTTTAATACATTAAGTTTTAATCAAATACAGAAAATTTAATATTGGCTTTTCAGTGTGATTAATAATTAGGTAACATTCAATTAACAATTCCTTAACATTGGATTAAATGGGGTTCCTTATTTTTGCATTGCAATTAGCACCAATATAAACCTTTAAACATGTTCGGATTAGACCCAACGCTCGTATTTCTACTGTTTTTCTGCCTTTTTGCGGCCTGCGCCTTTGAATTCGTAAACGGATTTCACGATACAGCAAATGCTGTAGCCACTGTTATTTACACGCATTCTTTGCAACCTACTCAAGCTGTAGTTTGGTCTGGTTTCATGAACTTCTTAGGTCTTCTAACGGGAGGGGTAGGAGTAACCATGAGTATTATTGGGCTATTGCCCACCGAACTCCTCATGGACGCTGATGTATACCATTCCATGGCTATGGCATTAGCGTTATTGCTTTCTGCGATTCTTTGGAACGTGGGAACTTGGTATTTTGGTATACCTGCTTCAAGCT
>JBILCC010000049.1:0-10708 GCA_044353355.1 Aquirufa sp. | reverse complement strand
AAGAGTTCATTTTCCAATAAAATACATAGAAAATGTCATTTAAAAAGACTAGAAAGCTGAATAGCGATTTCCAAAAAGTAACCATCTCACTAGCCTCTCCTGAGTCCATCTTAGAGGGGTCTAATGGCGAGGTAACACAACCGGAAACCATCAACTACCGTACCTACAAACCCGAAATGGGCGGTTTGTTTTGCGAGCGTATCTTCGGTCCTACGAAGGACTGGGAGTGTCACTGCGGTAAATACAAGCGTATACGTTACAAAGGCATCATTTGCGATCGCTGTGGTGTAGAAGTAACGGAGAAAAAAGTACGTCGTGAGCGTATGGGCCACATCGAATTAGTGGTTCCAGTAGCACACATCTGGTACTTCCGTAGCTTACCGAACAAAATCGGTTATATGCTAGGTTTATCTACTAAGAAATTAGACCAAGTAATTTATTACGAGCGTTTCGTGGTAGTTCAACCGGGTATGTACGCGGAAGAAGGAAAGATCGGTAGCCAATACCTTGATTTCTTAACAGAAGACGAGTACTTAGATATCTTAGACAAATTACCGCGCGAGAACCAACATTTACCTGATGAAGATCCACAGAAATTCATCGCGAAAATGGGTGCTGACGCGTTAAATATGTTATTATCTCGCATTGACTTAGACAGCTTATCGGCTGACTTGCGTCACTCTGCGGACACGGAATCCTCTCAACAACGTAAGGCTGAAGCCTTGAAGCGTTTGAAAGTGGTAGAAGCGTTCCGTGAGTCGATCGGTCGTATCGATAACCGTCCGGAGTGGATGATCATCAAAATGGTTCCAGTAATTCCACCAGAATTACGTCCGTTGGTGCCATTAGATGGAGGTCGTTTTGCGACATCTGACTTGAACGATTTATATCGTCGTGTGATTATCCGTAACAACCGTTTGAAGCGTTTGATCGAGATCAAAGCGCCAGAGGTAATCTTACGTAACGAGAAGCGTATGTTGCAAGAGGCTGTTGATAGCTTATTTGACAACTCGCGTAAAGTAAATGCGGTTCGTTCTGAAGGTAACCGTGCCTTGAAGTCTCTTTCTGATATGTTGAAAGGTAAGCAAGGTCGTTTCCGTCAAAACTTATTAGGTAAGCGTGTCGATTATTCAGGTCGTTCGGTTATCGTGGTAGGTCCAGAATTGAAAATGCACGAGTGTGGTCTTCCTAAGGATATGGCGGCAGAATTATTCAAGCCGTTTGTTATCCGTAAGTTGATCGAACGTGGTATCGTGAAGACGGTTAAGTCTGCGAAGAAAATTGTTGATCGTAAGGATCCAGTGGTTTGGGATATTTTGGAAAATGTAATGAAAGGACACCCAGTTCTTTTAAACCGTGCTCCTACCCTTCACCGTTTAGGTATCCAAGCTTTCCAACCGAAATTAATCGAAGGAAAAGCGATCCAATTGCACCCATTAACTTGTACGGCCTTTAACGCCGATTTCGATGGTGACCAGATGGCGGTTCACGTTCCACTAGGACATGAAGCGATTTTGGAAGCCTCGTTATTAATGCTTGCATCTCATAACATCTTGAACCCAGCGAATGGTGCACCTATTACGGTACCATCTCAGGACATGGTGTTAGGTTTATATTATGTAACAAAAGGACGTAAGTCTACTCCAGACCACAAAGTGGCTGGTGAAGGATCTCGTTTCTACGGATTTGAGGAGGTTGTTATCGCCTTGAACGAGAAGAAATTGTCTAAGCACGCGAACATTGTAGTGAAAGCTACGGTACGTAAGGAAGATGGTACATTGGTTCAAGAAATGGTGGAAACTGTTGCGGGTCGCGTATTATTCAACTTATGCGTTCCTGAGGCAGTAGGTTACATCAATGAGTTATTGACGAAGAAGAAGTTGCAACAAATCATCTCACACGTTCACAAGATCTGTGGTATGGCTCGTACAGCGCAATTCTTAGATGATAT
The DNA here is from genome assembly GCA_044353355.1 of Aquirufa sp. Taxonomy (GTDB): domain Bacteria; phylum Bacteroidota; class Bacteroidia; order Cytophagales; family Spirosomataceae; genus Aquirufa. The sequence goes on along the minus strand of JBILCC010000049.1, from coordinate 8,757 downwards.
CAAAGAATTAGGTTTCCAACAAGCCTTCCACGGTGGTTTATCGATGGGTATTGGTGATGTTCAAATTCCTGCAGAGAAAGCTTCCTTAGTGAAGAAAGCACAGGATGATGTTCAAGCGGTTTGGGACAACTACTTAATGGGTTTAATCACAGATAACGAGCGTTACAATGCCGTTATTGACATCTGGACTAAAGTTAACTCGAAAATTACCGAGACTTTGATGAAGCAGATGGAAGAGGATAACCAAGGATTTAACGCGATCTACATGATGATGCACTCTGGAGCCCGTGGTTCTCGTGAGCAAATTCGTCAACTAGGTGGTATGCGTGGTTTGATGGCTAAGCCTCAGAAGAACTTACAAGGTTCAGTAGGTGAAATCATCGAAAACCCAATCCTTTCTAACTTTAAAGAAGGTCTTGACGTATTAGAGTACTTTATCTCGACTCACGGTGCGCGTAAAGGTTTGGCAGATACTGCATTGAAAACAGCCGATGCGGGTTACTTGACTCGTCGTCTGCACGACGTAGCGCAAGACGTGATCGTGAACGAAGAAGATTGCGGTACCTTACGTGGTATCGAGGTGTTCCCATTGAAAGACAATGAGGAGATCATCGAGCCATTATCTGAGCGTATCTTAGGTCGTGTATCTATTCACGATGTATATGATCCAATCACGAATGAGTTAATCGTAGCTTCAGGTGATGAAATCAACGAAGCAATCGCTACGAAAATTGACGAGACAGCGATCGAGTCAGTGGAAATTCGTTCAGTATTAACTTGTGAGACGTTAAGTGGTGTGTGTGCGAAATGTTACGGACGTAACTTAGCTACAGCTGCGATGGTGAACTTAGGAGAAGCGGTAGGTGTAATTGCCTCTCAATCCATTGGTGAGCCAGGTACTCAGTTAACTTTACGTACATTCCACGTGGGTGGTACGGCACAAAACGTTTCCTTAGATGCGAGCGTAAAAGCGAAATTTGACGGGGTGATTAACTTCGAAGAGGTTCGTTCTGTAAGCTCTACAGATGCGGATGGAAATCCAGTAGAAATCGTGATGGGTCGTTCTGGTGAGGTTCAAATTGTGAACCCAGCGAACAAACAAGTATTGATTTCTTCTAACATTCCATATGGTTCATTCTTACGCGTTAAGGAAGGCCAAGCGGTGAAAAAAGGTGACGAAATCTGTGCTTGGGACCCATACAATGCGGTTATCCTTTCTGAGGCTGAAGGTAAAATTGAATTCGAGGCAATCGAAGAAAATAATACTTACAAAGAGGAAGCGGATGAGCAAACAGGTATGCGTGAGAAGGTAATTATCGAATCGAAAGATAAGACGAAGAACCCATCCGTATTAGTTAAAGCAAAAGGTAAAGAAGATTTAGTATACAACGTTCCAGTAGGTGCGCGTTTAGCCATCGACGAAGGAGATAAAATCAAAGCGGGTCAAATTATCGCTAAGATTCCTCGTGCGGCAGGTAAAACGCGTGACATTACGGGAGGTCTTCCACGTGTAACGGAATTATTCGAAGCACGTAACCCATCTAACCCAGCCGTTGTAACGGAGATCGATGGTGTTATTTCTTACGGTGTAATTAAGCGTGGTAACCGCGAAATTATTGTTACGCCTAAAGAAGGAACTGAGCGTCGTTACCTAGTACCTTTAACACGATTCATCTTAGTACAAAATAATGACTTCGTGCGTGCAGGTTCTCCACTTTCTGATGGTGCGATTACACCTTCAGATATCTTGAAGATCAAAGGACCTACAGCGGTACAAGAATACTTAGTGAACGAGATCCAAGACGTTTACCGTCTACAAGGTGTGAAGATCAATGATAAGCACATCGAGTGTATCGTTCGCCAAATGATGCAAAAAGTTCAGATTTTAGAGCCAGGTGATACCCAATTCTTACAAGGTCAAAACGTAGATCGTTTCGTATTCCGTCACGAGAACGACTTGATCTTAGATCAGAAGGTGATCACTGATGCTGGAGATTCTGAGAAATACAAAGCTGGTATGATTCTTTCTGCTCGTGCTTTACGTGATGAGAACTCTTCGTTAAAGCGTAGAGATATGAAGTTAATGAAGGTGCGTGATGCGCAAGCAGCCGTTTCTTCTTCTAACTTACAAGGTATCACACAAGCGTCGTTAGGAACGGAGTCATTCATCTCCGCTGCGTCGTTCCAGGAAACTACGAAAGTGCTTTCTGAAGCGTCAATTCGCGCGAAAGTGGATACGTTAGACGGCTTGAAAGAGAACGTTATCGTAGGTCACTTGATTCCAGCAGGTACAGGTCTTCGTCGCTACAAAGATATCTTAGTAACATCGAAAGATGAGCTAAAAGCTATCGAAGCGAAGAAGGAAGCTGCTGAGATCGCTGAGGCGAAAGAAAAAGTAGAGGCTGCAAACTAATTTGTAGATTCATTTGAATAGACCCCCGGCTTTTCTTAAGTTCGGGGGTTTATTTTTTACTTGAAAAGAAATATGGAAAACCCCACAGAAGAAAATCAATTGAATATCGAACTTCCTGAAGAGATGGCGGAAGGTCATTACGTAAATTTAGCCCTTATTGCGCATAGCCCATCCGAGTTTGTAATGGACTTTATTCGCATTTTGCCTGGTCTTCCGAAGGCCAAAGTAAAGTCAAGAGTCGTGATGACTCCGGACCACGCTTACCGCTTAATGCAGGCGCTACAAGAGAATATTCAGAAGTACGAAGAGGCCTTTGGCCCTATTATGAAAGAAGGAGATGCCGCTGGTTTCCAATTCCCGATGAATTATAACGGCCCTATAGGCGAAGCGTAAACGTTTTAGGTCAATTATTCCCATTTTTTTGCCTGAAAATCAGGTAAAAACGTGGGATTTATGCCTTTTAAAGGAAATTAGAATTACTATGCGCTTATCTAAAAAATTCCTGGAGTCAGGCAAACTTCAATCCTCCATTGCCTTACAAGTTCCTTCACCAGAGATATTTACGTATCCGGAGAAAGTCTTACAGTTTGGGACTGGAGTATTACAACGCGGACTTTGCGATTTTTATATCGACAAAGCGAACCGCCAAGGGATTTTCAAAGGTCGCGTAGTAGTCGTTAAATCTACTTCTAAAGGAGGCGCAGATGCCTTCGACGAACAAGATGGATTGTACACCCATTGTATCAAAGGGATCGAAGATGGGGTTGCTAAAGAGGAGAACATCATCAACTCTTCCATCTCACGTACCATCACAGCGTCCAAGGACTGGGATAAAATCATCGAATGCGCGAAAAGCGATCAGATGCAAATCATCCTTTCGAATACCACTGAAGTAGGGATCACCTACGTGGCAAACGATCCGATTGCAAACGGTTGCCCTAACTCCTTCCCTGCGAAATTGTTAGCTTTCTTACACGCGCGTTTCACGCATTTCGCTGGATCTGCTTCCTCAGGAATGGTCATTGTTCCTACCGAATTAATTATCAACAACGGTGATGTGTTGAAAGGCATCGTCTTGAAATTAGCAGCAGACCACGGTCTTTCAGCTGAGTTCGTGTCTTGGTTAGAAACAGCGAATCACTTCTGTAATTCCTTAGTGGATCGCATCGTACCTGGTAGCCCGGATGCGGCGACAAACGCGGATATTTGCGCAAAATTAGGTTATGAAGATTCCTTGATGATCATTTCGGAGGTGTATAGCCTGTGGGCGATTCAAGGAGGTAAAAAAGTAAAGGATGTGCTTTCCTTTGCGCCAGCTGATAAAGGGGTGATCATTGCCGAAGATATCGAGATCTACCGCGAATTGAAATTGCGCTTGTTGAATGGTACGCACACTTTACTTTGTGGAATGTCCTTTTTACTAGGTTTCCGTCTGGTGAAAGATGTGATGGCGAACGGCTATTTAAGCAAATTGATCATGAATTTAATGCTGAGCGAATTAGCGCTGGGCATCCCTTATAAAATGGATTTCAAAGTGGCGGATCGCTTCGGACGTTCCGTATTAGATCGTTTCCGCAATCCGTACATAAACCATAAATTAATCGATATCACGGTGCAGTACACCACGAAAATGCGGATGCGTAATGTGCCATTGCTGATTAATTATGCCAAAAACTTTGGCAAAGCACCCGAGCTATTCTGCATGGGCTTTGCGGCTTACTTGCAATTTATGCACGCGGTGAAAGTGGAAGATGGAAAATACTACGGCGATAGCAACGGAGAGGCCTACCCTATCCAATGCGACTATGCACCGTATTTCTACGAGGCTTGGAAAGATTTTGACTTGAATAAAGTGTTATCCAATACAGATTTATGGGGCACGGATTTGACAAAGGTTCCAGGATTTGTGGAGGGGGTGACTAAATACATTTAGAGATTATAGAGTAGAGAGTATAGATTTAAAGCATAAAGAATAGAGCACAAAGCATAAAGGAGAACATGGTGAATGGTGAATGATGGCTCCGGACTCATTCCCTCCGGACTCATTCCCTCCGGACTGATTACTGCCCACTACCCACTACCTACTGAATAGATTAAATGAAATACTATGAAAGCGTTTTTAGATAAAGATTTCTTGTTGCAGTCCGAGACTGCTCAGACGTTGTACCACCAGTATGCGGCTGACATGCCCATTATTGATTACCACAACCACTTGATCCCGCATCAAATAGCGGAGGACAAGCAATTCGATAACATTACCCAAATCTGGCTGGCCGGCGACCACTATAAGTGGCGTGCCATGCGCGCTCACGGGGTGAATGAAAAATACATCACAGGAAATGCGTCTGATGAGGAGAAATTCTTGAAATGGGCTGAAACGGTGCCTTACACGATGCGCAACCCTTTGTATCACTGGACGCATTTAGAGTTGCAGCGCTATTTCGGTATTACGGAATTATTGAACGCGGAAAGCGGAAAGCGAATCTACGATCAATGCAACGCTTTGTTACGTACGAAGGAGTTTTCTGTGCGCAATTTATTGCTAAAGATGAACGTGAAAGCGCTTTGTACGACGGATGATCCGATCGACAATTTGGCATACCACAAACAAATCAAGGCAAGTGGGTTTGCGATCAAAGTCTTGCCTACCTTCCGTCCGGATAAAGCGATGGGCGTGGATGATGAGATCGTGTTCGTGGAGTATGTAAATTCCCTAGCAGCTGCGGCTGAGATAGAGATCCATACGTTAGCAGATTACAAAAAGGCGATTGCCTCGAGACACGATTTCTTCCATTCCGTGGGATGTCGTTTAAGTGATCATGGGTTAGAGCAGATCTATGCGGACGAATATACAGAGCAGGAAATCGCACATATTTTTGAGCGATTAATGACTGGTAAAACGATTAATCAGAAGGAGAAAGTGCAGTTTAAATCAGCGATGCTGGTGTATTTTGCGCATTTAGATCATGCCAAAGGTTGGACACAACAGTTCCACCTAGGTGCAATTCGTAATAATAATGACCGTCTTTTAGGCGCTTTAGGGCCTGATACGGGATTTGATTCAATTGGAGATTTCGAGCAGGCGCGTCCGTTATCGAAGTTCTTAAATCACTTAGATTCGACGAATCAATTAGCGAAGACGATCTTGTATAATTTGAATCCGCGCGATAACGAATTGTTAGCGACGATGACGGGTAATTTCCAAGATGGAACGATTGTAGGAAAGATGCAATTCGGGTCGGGCTGGTGGTTCTTGGACCAAAAAGACGGCATGGAAAAGCAGATCAATGCCTTGTCTAACATGGGAATGTTAAGTCACTTCGTGGGTATGTTAACCGACTCCAGAAGTTTCCTTTCGTTCCCAAGACATGAGTATTTTAGAAGAATCTTGTGTAATTTACTAGGCGCTGACGTTGAAAATGGCGAATTGCCGGCTGACCATGCTTGGTTAGGTAAGCTAGTTCAAGACATCTCCTATAACAACGCAGCAGGATTTTTTAATTTCGAATAGTCATGAAGAAGGTTATCACATTTGGGGAAATCATGGGTCGTTTAAGCCCTGCGGGCTATGGACGCGTTACCCAAGCACAGTCATTGAACATCACCTATGGTGGCGGCGAGGCAAACGTGGCGGGCGGTTTAGCTCACATCGGGATCCCGGCGGAACACGTGACTTGTTTCCCAAACAACGAATTAGGCAAAGCTGCCACCGGCTATTACCGCCAAGTAGGCGTGGATATGTCGCATACGGCGTATAAAGAAGGACGTTTAGGTTTGTATTTTGTGGAGTTTGGGGCAGCGATGCGCCCGAGCAAAGTGACGTATGACCGCGCGGATTCTGCTTTCGCAAATCTAAATCCAGCGGATTTTAATTGGAAAGAAATATTCAATGGTGCGGGTTGGTTCCACTGGACGGGCATTACGCCGGCCATTTCGGAAGCTGCTACAGTGGCCTTAACAGCTGCATTAAAAGAGGCAAAAGCACAAGGTTTGACGATTTCAGCTGATGTGAACTACCGGAAGAACCTTTGGCAATATGGAAAATCAGTAAAAGAGGTAATGCCCGCTTTAATCGCGCAATGCGACATTATCGTGTGTGGCAAAGGCGATGCAGAGGATATCTTAGACATCGTTCCTACGGGCTCGCACAAGAGCGGTTGGCACGATATCTGCGTTCAAATCAAAGCGCGCTTCCCTAACATCAAGAAGATTATTAATACGAAAAGAGGCCAGATTTCTGCCTCTCAAAATACTTTGTCAGCCACCTCCTTTGATGGCTCGAAAGTCATCAAATCCGATACCGTAGAAATCTCCCAAATCGTCGATCGCATTGGCGGCGGGGATGCATTTATGGCCGGATATATTTACGGAAACTTAGTTTATGGTGATGAGGCGAAGTCTTTAGCTTTTGCTGTAGCGGCTTCCGCTTTAAAACACACGATCGAGGGAGATATTAATTTATCGAACTTAGACGAGATTGAGACCGTCATGGGCGGCGATATAACTGGACGATTAAAACGATAATCATGGCTAGAAATTCAGCAGATGTAGTATACTCCCGATTAGCGGAAACGCCGATCGTTCCTTTATTTTTCAATGCCGATCAAACGATCGCCCAAAACGTATTGAAAGCCTGCTACGACGGTGGAATTCGCGTTTTTGAATTCACCAACCGCGGCGAAGCGGCTCCGGCTATTTTTGCTAAATTAATCGACTTTTGCGAGAAAGAATGCCCAGATTTAGTGCTCGGAATCGGTACGATTTACGATGCAAAACAGGCAACAGAATTCATCGAAATGGGCGCTGACTTTATGTTGCAGCCATTCACGACGGCTTCCGTAGGTGAGGTTTGTGCGAAACACAATATCCCTTGGATGCCAGGCACGATGACCTTGACGGAGATTCGCAATGCAGAAATTTTAGGCGCGAAATACGTGAAAATTTTCCCAGGAAATGTAGTCGGACCAGCTTTTGTGAAAGCGCTAAAAGGACCCATGCCTAAGACTAAAATTATGGTAACCGGCGGCGTAGAGCCTAACCGTGAAAGCTTACAAACTTGGTTTGGTGCAGGCGCAGCGGCGGTAGGGATGGGATCCCAATTGTTCCCGGCTGATTTAATCCAAAAACAAGACTATACCTCTATATCAAACACGATCGCTAACTTGATCAAAACCTATCACGAACTTTAACATGGAAACAATTGGAAAGTACCGCTGGAAAATATGCGCATTGCTCTTTTTTGCGACGACGATTAACTATTTAGACCGCCAGGTCATTGGATTATTAAAACCGGTCTTGGAAAAAGAATTTGACTGGTCTGAGACAGATTATTCAAACATTGTTATTGCTTTTCAAGCGGCTTATGCGATTAGTTTATTGGGTTTTGGCGGGATTATTGACCGCATCGGAACGAAATTAGGTTATTCTATTTCTATCGTTGTTTGGAGTATCGCGGCGATGATGCACGCCTTAGCAACTGGAACCATGAGCTTTGCTTTTATGCGTGGTTTATTGGGTCTAGGCGAGGCAGGAAACTTTCCAGCGGCGATTAAGACAGTAGCAGAATGGTTCCCAAAAAACGAGCGAGCGCTGGCAACGGGGATCTTTAATTCGGGGGCAAACATAGGCGCTGTAGCAGCACCGATTTTAGTGCCTTGGATTTTAGGAGCCTATGGATGGGAAATGGCTTTCATTGCGACTGGTGCGATCGGATTTATTTGGTTAATCTTCTGGTGGTTTTACTATGAAGTGCCTTCTAAGCATCAGTCTTTATCGAAAGCAGAATTTGACTATATCCACGCGGATATGGAAGCAAAAGATGACAATGTGACGCCGGTACGTTGGGCTAAATTATTTGGATTTAAGCAAACTTGGGCCTTCTTTTTTGGCAAAATGTTCACAGATCCAATCTGGTGGTTCTTCCTTTTCTGGTTGCCCTCTTATTTCTCAGAGCGCTTCCAATTAGACTTAAAGAAGCCTAGTTTAGAATTAATCATTGTCTACACGGCGACGACAATCGGTAGTATTGGCGGTGGTTGGTTGTCTGGTTATTTAATCAACAAAGGCTGGCCATCCTTTAAAGCACGAAAGTGGTCCATGTTTAGTTTCGCACTTGCGGTGGTTCCAATTATGTTAGCGCGCTATTGTGATACTATTTGGCAAGCTGTGGGACTTATTTCCCTGGCTGCTGCTGCTCACCAAGCCTGGAGTGCAAACATTTACTCAATCGCGACGGATATGTTTCCGAAGAAAGCCGTTAGTTCGGTGATCGGAATCGGTGGAATGGCTGGATCGGTGGGAGGTATTTTCTTCCCCATGATTGTGGGTGCTTTACTTGATAAGTA
>JBILCC010000179.1:0-3202 GCA_044353355.1 Aquirufa sp. | reverse complement strand
GGCTTAAAGAAAGGAAAAGATTTGTTTGATTGTGATTTTGAATATGTAAAAACTACCACCTTCTAATGCGTATTTTCTGCCTTTTGTTGTTAGCGTTTATTGGCCTCGTTTCAGCGGATGCAGATTACAAGGAAAACCTATCTGATTACGGTTTTTTCAAAGGAACCCTAAAGGATCAAATTCCGGCGGATGGCGTCGTTCTTTACACGTTGAATTCTCCTCTTTTCTCAGATTATGCTTCGAAATTACGTTTCGTAAGGCTTCCTGAAGGGCAATCAGTAGCCTATAATCCAGACTCCGTTTTACAATTTCCCGTAGGTACAGCCATCGTAAAAACCTTCTATTATCCCGTCGATGAACGTAATCCGAAGAAGGGTCGCAGACTAATGGAAACACGCGTATTGTTGCATGAGGCCAAGGGCTGGGTGGCTCTGCCCTATATTTGGAACAAAGAACAAACGGATGCGGTTCTCGAAGTAGCAGGGGGTAGCGACCAGGTTTCTTGGATAGATGGTGCGGGTAAAAAACAGTCCTTCGAATACCAGGTGCCTAATATGAATCAGTGCAAGGGTTGTCACGAGAGATCAGGTGAAATGACGCCCATTGGCCCATCCGTCAGACAGTTAAACGATGGTCATCAATTGCAAAATTGGGCGACAGCAGGTCTTCTGAAAGACTTACCTAAAGATCACATTCCCGCCCTTGTGAACTACTCAAACACATCCGCTTCCCTCGATGATCGCGTAAAAGCTTACCTGGATATCAATTGTGCACATTGCCATAATCCGACGGGCCCCGCTCGTTCATCTGGTCTTTATCTAACTTGGGATTCCAAAGATCGCACGGCGTACGGTTTCTTCAAAGCACCAGTGGCGGCAGGCAGAGGGTCCGGAAATTTGAGTTATGATATTGTTCCAGGGAAACCAGAACAGAGCATTTTACATTACCGCATGGCGTCCCGCGATCCAGGTGTCATGATGCCGGAATTAGGCAGACAACTTACTCACCACGAGGGGGTTGAATTAGTGCGTAACTGGATTGCTTCTTTACCACAATAATGGATTAGGTACAAAATCTAATTTTAGAATAGCTTTCATTTTCTGTTATATCTCTGGTCTTTTCGTTGATAAAAATGGAAGCATGAGACGTTGAATGACGCTATTCTTTCTTCCTTTTTTGTCGTCTATTTTACTGCAGCCTCTAAATCCGCAATCACGAATTTCGACATCTGTAAAAAGGCATAAGTCGCCTTAGGTGCCGTCTCAGGATTGCTCATTAATTTTCCCAAAACCAAAGGAATAATCTGCCAAGAAACTCCATATTTATCTTTCAACCAACCACATCTTCCCGGCGATCCACCCGCAACTAACTGATCCCACAAGTGGTCAATTTCTTCCTGGGTATCGACTGTCACCATCATGGAAACGCCTTCATTGAAGTTGTGCTGATGCTCCATCGAGCTCTCCATTAAATGGAAAGGTTTGTCGTTTAAGGTAAATTGAGAATATTTTACATTCCCTTCTGTATCGTGTTCTCCTTTTTCGTAGAACGCTTTGTGCAGTATTTCTGAGTTAGGGAAAAGAGACGTATAGAAATCAATCGCTTCGCTAGCCTTTCCATTATTGACTCCATTAAACATCAAATTAGGAGCTAACTTGGCGTGCGATTCATGGTTCTTCATTATTTGCCAATTCACCCCAAACTGATCTGCGCACCAGCCATACAAAGGACTCCAAGGATAGGTATTTAGATCCATTAACACCTTTCCATTATCAATTAACTTCGCCCAAACACGTTTGATTTCCTCCTCATCTTCTAGATTTAAAAAGAATGAAATGGATGGATTGATTGGGTATCCTGGTCCGCCATTCAGGTGCATAAAACGTCTATCAAATAGACGGTAATTCACCGCCATAGGGTTTTCAGAAAGGGGCTCAAAGCCAGAAAAAGTGCTTTGATAAAATTCAGCGGCCTCTTTTGCATTCTTATCAAACCAGAGGCAGGTAGCAATTTCGTGTATCATAATGGGTTTAAATTTCGATAGAAATTTTCACTTTCCCGCCTAAACCCTTTTCCACAATGTCATACAACGTCTTCATTGTGACGTTGCTGCCATCGTTTTCTACTCTAGAAATGTAGGAACGTTTTTTATTTATAATTGTCCCTAATTGCTCTTGAGTCATTCTTTTTTGTTCTCTTGCCTGGCGTAATAGGAGACCAATTTTGAAAGATTCAAAATCCCTCTCTAGGCCATCTCTACGCTCGGTCCCTATTTCGCCATAGACCGAGTCTTTAATTTTTTTCCACGATTTAGTTTCCATTTTTTTCCAAATAATATGTACGCATTAAAATTTTAGCTTTATCAATTTCAACTTTCGGAGTTCTTTGCGTTTTTTTCGTGAATCCATTTAACAGGATGACTAGATTCCCTTCGTCGAAAAAACAAAATATCCGCCATATATTGCTACCTAATTGTACCCTCGCTTCATACAGCCCTTTTGTTCCCGAAATGTGTTTTATATAATTCGAAGGAACTTTATCCATCGTTTCCAGGAGACTGATTATTTTATGGATTTTGTTCTGGGTTCGTATATCTAATGCCAAAAGAAAATCTTCAAAATGGTTTTTATAAGCAATTATCTGTCGGATTGATTCCATTTGAAATTGTAACTTTAAAGTTACGTTTAAATTTTGTATTTCCAAATGTCCATAGAATTCGTTCGCTATCTGAACAGCTTATTGATAAAATAAAAAATAACTAAAAAAATAGTTAGAAATATTTTGTAACTAAAAATTTAGTTATACATTTGCCTCAACGAAAAGTAAAACGAATGAAAAAATTAACACAAGCAGAGGAGCAGGTCATGCAGGTTATTTGGAATTTGTCGGAAGGCGGATTCTTGAAGGATATCATTGAACTGTTGCCGGAGCCGAAACCACACTCGAATACGGTGGCGACGCTGTTGAAGATTTTAGTGGAGAAGGATTTTGTCCAAATCTCTAATCCCAATCGGAACAATCTCTATTCCGCGAAAGTCTCAAAACGTGATTATTCTGGCCAGCGAATGGCAGGCTTAACGGAATCCTTTTTCGACGGATCTTACACGAATGTGGTGTCCTATTTAGTGGACAAAAAGCAGATGTCCATTGAAGATCTAGAATTGCTATTGCAAAACCTAAAATCGAAAGGCGATGAATGATA
>JBILCC010000178.1:0-3209 GCA_044353355.1 Aquirufa sp. | reverse complement strand
GTTAGCAAGATCAATGTGACTTTGTGATTATTTTATCTCACTTAGGTCTATCTCAACAAATTGCTTTGGGAAATAATCCTGATTGCCAAGGAGTAGACTATATTTTTGGAGCTGATACACATGAGCGCGTTCGTAAACCCATTCAGGCAGAATACACGAAGATTGTAGAGCCAGGGGCTTTCGGTTCTTTTGTAGGCAAACTTGATATCCAAGTGAAAGACGGTAAAGTAGTGGGTTCAACTTATGAATTAGTTGAAGTTGATCCGATTAAATATCCAGCTGATGCGGAGATTAAAACCTTGGTTCAAGATTTAGAGAAACCATATAAGGAAGAAATAAATAAAGTATTAGGGTATAGTACCGTTCCACTATACCGCAACTTTGTCGTGGAGAATACCATTGATACAATGATCGTAGATGCGTTAAAATGGAAGGTGAATGCTGATGTCGTTTTATCCAATGGATTCCGTTTTTGCCCACCACGCGTCCCAGGAAAAGATGGAAAAGTAGCCATTACGGAGGGATATTTATATGATATGTTACCTGTGGATAGTACGATTCGTACGGCGAAAGCTTCCGGCCAACAAATTTTAGATTGGTTGGAAAAAGAAATGCAGAACGTATTTGCGCAAGATGCTTCCAAGCGTTTTGGCGGTTGGCTTATTCGATTCAAAGGGATGCAAGTTGAATTCAACGCATTTGGTCGTGTGGGAGAACGCGTGAAAAAGGTGACTATTGCTGGAGCTGCATTAGATAAAAGCCGCCTGTATACCATGTGTGCTTGCGAGCGTGATGGTGATCCGGAAGATATGTTGTGCCGTATGAAAGGAGTAAAAGATGCAACTAATACGGCTTATACTTTGCACTCCATGATGAAAGAGTATTTGGCTAAATTTTCTCCAGTTACACCTATCTTACGCCACGATGCGAAGATTCTAGATGGCCCTCAGGATTTATTGAGCCAAGTGACGGGGGTGGATTATTCGTTTAGATAATTTAGATTTAATTGGATTAATAAAAAGACGCTGTCATTTGATAGCGTCTTTTTATGTTTATTTAGGTAGTTAAAAAAGCGGAGTACATCCAGACAAGTTTTTCCTGTGCTCGAATGTAATCACTCATTAGTGCATTTGTACCTTCATCTTCCGTTTCCGCTGCTAAATTCAGGATTTCCCGTTGGAGTGTGATCGTAATTTTAAATGATTCAAGGATATTTTCCACAGCCTTAATTCCGTCTGACACTTCTGTACTTTCCGTAATAAGTGAAGTCCGTTTGTAAGTAGAATAGTTATGAAGAGGAGTGTGCCCTAAGGTAAGGATACGTTCTGCTACTTCATCTATTTTCAAAAGTAAATCAGTGTATAGTTCCTCAAATTTTAAGTGAAGTTCAAAGAATTTTTGGCCTTTGATGTTCCAATGGTATCCTCTTGTATTTTGATAGAAGATAGAATAATTAGCCAGCAGATTATTTAATTTCTCCACAAGCTCTTTCGATTTAGACTTGTCAAGTCCAATGGCATTTAGATTTTTCATATGGTTAAGTTAATGGTTTTTCGTTGTTGTTATAATTAATTGTTGAGAAGCAAAAGAGGGATTCCGACTAAAACCGAAATCCCTCTCTACTCTCTACTCTTTTATCTCCTAATGCGGCAATTGGTCTCTGAATTTACCATATACCCACGTTCCTGCAGTAGCGCTTAGAATAACCACTAAGATTACGACTGCACCAGAACCTACTTGAGCAAAAAGAGGACCTGGACAAGCTCCAGTCATAGCCCAACCTAAACCGAACGTTAATCCGCCTATGATTTGGCCCTTATTGAATTTCTTATCAGTAAACGTGATTTCTTCACCGTGAATGGTTTTGATCTTCAATTTCTTGATTAAAAATACCGAGATCGCTCCTACAACTACCGCTGTACCGATTACACCGTACATGTGAAAGCTTTGAAGGCGGAACATTTCTTGAATTCGGAACCAAGAGATGATTTCAGCTTTGATAAATACGATTCCAAAAATTACACCAACTAAACTATATTTTAAGTTATAGTACCAAGGGTGTTTTAATTCTGATTCATTTACACACATGGTGTCTAATGAGCGTACTTCGAAATCAGCTGGATTTGCGTGTTGATTTGTCTTATTTTCCATGTGTATTATAAGTGTAAGATGAATGGTAAAATGTAATTAGCCATGATAAATCCACCGATCATGAAACAGATGGTAGCTACTAAGGATGGCCATTGTAAGTCAGAAAGTCCCATAATTGCGTGACCTGATGTACAGCCACCTGCATAACGTGCTCCAAATCCAACTAAGAACCCACCACCGATCATCATGACTAAACCACGTGTAGTGAATAGGGTTTCAAACGAAAATAATTGCTCAGGAACCATGCCTGAGAAATCAGTAATGCCATAACTAGCCAATTCCTTAGCTAAATCAGGGTGTACGATAACAGCATCACCCGAACCTAAATAAAGTGTTGAGATAACACCACCTACTAAGATTCCTCCTACAAAGAAGAAATTCCAGGTTTCTTTTTTCCAATCATACTTGAAGAAAGGAATATTGCTAGGTAAACATACAGCACAGGCATGACGTAAATTTGCCGAGATGCCAAAGTGTTTATTTCCTAAAATTAATAAGGCCGGAACGATAAGTCCGATGATAATTCCTGCCGTATACCAAGGCCAGGGTTGGGTGATTGTTTCCATCATTTTAAGTTAAATTAGTCGATTTGTAATTGTTTGAGTGGTAAAAATAATTATTTATTCGGGTTTGTTTTCCTCTTTGTAAGTACGCCATTGGGAGATCGTACCTATCATGAAATAACCTAAAACAGCAAAATATACAATGCTATTTAAAGGTTTGCTCGTGATCGGGCAAGTACCTGTAGCGCAACCAATATCTCTCCAGTAGAAATATCCGGCGATGCCGCCGAATATTCCACCTAAGATTTGCCAAACATTATTTTGAATGAATTTCTTCATATTCTACTTCGTCTGTATTATTCGTACTATTTCGAGGAGGTGTCGGTACTCCGCACCCTTGTGCACCACAACCCATATTTAAAAGGGCCATGCCAGCTAGAATTACGCCCATGATGCCTATCATGACATCAGAAGAGCGGTAGGCTTCTAAAAGCGCATATCCACCTATTACTAGGCGGATAATGCGCATGAAACCCCAATGGTTCGTTAGGTTAT
>JBILCC010000176.1:0-3228 GCA_044353355.1 Aquirufa sp. | reverse complement strand
GGGTTCTTTAGCATAATAAGAGACAAACTCCCCGCCGCCACGAATGATCGAATTAGCCATCGAATAAATATGTCCGTGATTGATTCCCACTACCCCAAATTTCAAACGGGGTGCTATTATTCGTTCCGGCTGTTTAGATGCAAAAATTTTTGTGGCATCTTTTAAGGAAGAGGGTAAAAAGGCCATACCGCCTAGCATACTTGCACTGTGCAAGAATTCGCGGCGATTCGCAGCTGTTGATTTCATTTCAATAGGTTTAATTTATTTACAAAAGTAAAATTCTTGCTGAAATTACTGACTTACAGATATAAAAAAAGCTGTTCATTTCTGAACAGCTTTCTTTTATATAAAAAATTTCAAACCTATTTTTTCTTCTCCTATTTTTTCTTCTCTTTAACACGAGCCGCTTTTCCTTGCTTACCACGCATGTAGTATAAACGTGCACGACGTACTTTACCACGACGTAATACTTCAATTTTGTCGATGTTTGGTGACAAGATTGGGAAAATACGCTCAACACCGATACCGTTAGAGATCTTACGAACTGTGAAAGACTCACCTGCACCCGAATTTTTACGTTGGATAACTAAACCTTGGAAAACCTGGATACGCTCCTTGTTACCTTCACGAATTTTTACGTGTACGTTAACTGTGTCTCCTGCAGCGAATTCAGGGTGTTCTCCTCTACGTGCTGCGTTTTCTTGCTCTACGAATTTAATTAAATCGCTCATCTGAACTAATTTTTATTTGATGATAATCAGCGCTTAGCGGCCCACTTGTGCATAAGAACGTCTGATTGGGGTTGCAAAGATAGGAAAAATATTTCTTTCCAAAAACATTTGCCTAGTTTTTACCTTTAATCGACTGCACAAAGGCAACGATCTCAGCACTGAGGTCTTTAGCCTGAGCAATCATCTTCACAAACGCACTACCAATAATAGCCCCAGAGGCGTTCTTAGAGGCTTTCACAAAGCTCTCATGGTCCGAAATCCCAAAACCAATCAAACGTGGATTCTGTAAATTCATCGCAGCAATCCGGGAGAAATAGACTTCCTGATCAGCAGAGATCCCTGTTTTTGCTCCAGTCGTACTCGCAGAAGAGACCATATAAATAAATCCCTTCGAGACTGAATCGATGTGGCGAATGCGCTCGTCGTTCGTTTGTGGGGTGATCAATAAGATATTGTATAAGCCGTATTTCTCAAAGATAGCTTTGTAAGACGCTTCGTATTCTAACATCGGCAAATCGGGTAAAATCAAACCATCCACGCCTACTTCCGCGCATTTCGCACAAAAAGCCTCCACGCCGTATTGTAAAACGGGATTGATATAACCCATCAAAAGAACGGGAACCGTAATGCTTTTACGCATATCCTTCAATTGCTCGAAAAGATGCGCCACGCTCATTCCCTGTTCTAAAGCGGCTTGATTCGAAAGCTGTATGGTTTCCCCATCGGCCACAGGATCAGAATAAGGCATTCCCACCTCGATAATATCGACGCCTCCTGCTTGAAGCGCGTTCAATACCGTCATCGTATCCTCCAAACGAGGAAAACCAGCCGTCGTATACACATTCAAAATGGGTTCAGTCGCTGAAGCAAAAAGGGCTGAAATTCTGTTCATCTTAGTCATTCAATTTTAAACGGTTTTGGTAAGTCGCTAAATCTTTGTCCCCTCTTCCAGACACATTAACGACCACGATTTCATTCGGCTTAGCTTGCAATCTTTCGAATACGGCCAAAGCATGTGCCGTCTCTAAAGCCGGAATAATACCCTCTAACTGGGAGCATTCCACGGCAGCCACTAGCGCCTCCTCATCCGTCACTCCGTAAAAAGTGGCGCGACCAGATTCAAACAAATGCGCGTGCATAGGCCCAATTCCAGGGTAATCTAAGCCGGCAGAGATCGAATAGGGTTCGATCACCTGGCCATCTTCGGTTTGCATCGATAAACTCTTGCTTCCATGTAAAACGCCTGGCTTTCCTAAGAAAGTAGTCGCTGCTGAATGACCTGAATTAACCCCTAGACCTGCCGCCTCCGCCGCGATCAATGTCGTGCGTGGCTCATCTAAGAAATGGTAAAAAGCACCCGCCGCATTAGATCCACCACCTACACATGCAATGACGTAGTCTGGGTAATCACGGCCTTCTTTCTCTTGTAATTGAAAACGAATCTCCTCAGAAATAACCGCCTGAAAACGAGCAACCATGTCCGGGTAAGGATGTGGTCCTACGACTGATCCGATAATGTAATGGGTGTCTACTGGGTGATTAATCCAGTGACGCATCGCCTCGTTGGTGGCATCTTTCAATGTTTTTGAACCGGAAGTGGCTGGTACTACGTGTGCACCTAACATTCGCATACGAGCCACGTTAGGAGCTTGTCTTTCAATGTCGATGGCACCCATATACACGATACATTCCATGCCCATCAAGGCACAAACCGTGGCTGTTGCCACGCCGTGTTGTCCTGCACCTGTTTCTGCAACGATTTTCGATTTCCCTAGGCGTTTCGCTACGAGGATTTGGCCTATCGTATTATTAATCTTGTGTGCCCCCGTGTGACACAAATCTTCGCGCTTTAAATAGATATTCGTGTTGTATTTCGCAGACAAACGCTCTGCTTTGAAAAGCGGCGTAGGACGACCCACGTAATCTTTCAACAAGGCGTGGAATTCTTCTTGAAAAGAGGGTTCCGCGATAATGTCTAAATAGCGGGAACGTAATTCCTCGACATTTGGGTATAACATTTCTGGAATAAAGGCTCCGCCAAAATTCCCGTAATACCCACGCTCATCTACATTAAATGACATAATTATAGCTGTTTTACTAGTTCTTTCACTTGCTCGACATCCTTGAATCCGGGACGTATTTCGAGTTTACTATTAAAGTCCAAAGCATATAAGCCCGGAAAATCCTTCACCTTTTCCACATCCCCTGCCTGCAATCCGCCTGCTAAAATATAGGGGATATCAAGCGTATAATGTGCTAAAAGTGACCAATCAAAATGCTCTCCCGTACCACCTACCTGAGCCCCTTTTTTCGTATCAAACAAATAGAAATCGGGCTTATCCTTCAGGTCGAGATCCTTCGATGAGCCCACACTAATCGCCTTGATGACTTGCAATCCGGCGGTTTGTAAGGCCTCTATTTCTTTTTGAGATTCTTCTCCATGCAATTGCACAAGGGAGAACCCTGCTTTTTTCGATAAGGAGATAATGTTGTCTGA
>JBILCC010000095.1:0-6432 GCA_044353355.1 Aquirufa sp. | reverse complement strand
GTGGTGCTGAATTCCAAGCTACTGTAACACCAGTATCTACTGCAGGTGGTTTTGAGTGGAACTCTACTATTAACTGGGCTACATATAAGACTATAGTAATGGAGTTAGGTGGTGGATTATCTGAAGTAGTAGTGGCTGGATTTACCGATTTAGGTAACTTTGCGGTTCCTGGTCAGCCATTTAACGTCATCAAAGGTATTGGCTTTGATAGAGATCCTGCTACAGGACAGCCTATCATCCTTTCTACTGGTGTACACAAGCCTACTAACGAACCTGTAGTATTAGGTGATCCTAATCCGGAATGGACTGGTTCATTCATCAATAGCTTCTCTTATAAGGGTTTTACCTTAAGTGCTATGATGGAATACCGTCACAAAGGTGTAGTAATGTCTAATACAGTGACAGCAACTTTAGCTCGTGGTGTAACCAAGGATCCAGTTGCTGATCGTGAAATGACTTTCATCATGCCTGGTGTAAGACAAAATGGTACTAATCCAGATGGAACGCCAATTTACATCAAAAATGATCGTCAAATTTCTGCTGCTGATTATTTCTTCTCTGGATATCAGGGAGCTACAGATGAGCCTAACGTATTTGACGGATCTACGATTCGTTTGAGAGAAATTTCTTTGGCATACAGCTTGCCTAACAAATTGATGTCTAAGACTCCATTCAAAAAAGCATCCTTTGCTTTGAGCGGTACTAACTTATGGTTCCTTGCCCTTAACTTCCCACCAAACATGAACTTCGATACTGACGTATTGGGTACTGGTGTAGGTAACGGACTTGGATTTGATTTCGTAACTGGACCTAGCTCTCGTAGATTGGGTGGAACGTTGACTCTTACATTCTAACTCCAAACTAAAAATGATAATGAAAAGATTTATATATGGTCTGACGATGGTTGCCGGAATGGTATTCGCAACGTCATGTTCGGAGAAACTGGATGAATTATTGGAAAACCCGAATGCAGTTAATGCAACTACTGCATCTCCTGATTTTCTTTTGAATAGTATCCAGCTTAATTACCAAAGTTTATGGTATGGTGTATCAGATCGTGGTGCACGTTTGACACGTCAAATTAACCAAGGTTCTGCCTTGTATGAGGCGGCATATTCTGCTGGTTCTACTAATGGAACGTGGTCTACTGCTTATGCGAGCATTTTAGCTGACGTCGAGTTTTTGTTGCCTTTGGCACAGAAGTCGAATTTGCAACGCCACATGGGTATAGCTAAGACGATCAAGGCAATGGTCTTGATGGATCTAGTAGATACGTATGGCAATGTTCCTTTTACTGAAGCATTAAATGCGGCTAATTTCAATCCTAAAACAGATGATGGTGCTACTATCTATGCTGCGGCTTTGAAATTGTTAGATGAGGCTTCCGTTCACTTTGCTGCAACTACTTCTGGTGGAACGCCTAATGATTACTTTTACGGTAGAAATTATACACGTTGGGGTAAATTTGTTAATACACTTAAGTTAAAGTATTACTTATATACGCGTTTGGTTAATGCTGATGCGTCTAAGAATGCGATAAATGAGTTGATTAAAGCAAATGCACTTATTGGTACTGGTGATGATTTTGTCTTCCGTTTTGGTACTACAGCTGCAGATCCAGATTCTAGACATCCTAAGTTTGCTGGTCAGTATACTGCCGGTGGTGGTGACTATCAGTCTACGGACTTCATGCATCATTTGAC
Organism: Aquirufa sp.; assembly: GCA_044353355.1. Classification (GTDB taxonomy): domain Bacteria; phylum Bacteroidota; class Bacteroidia; order Cytophagales; family Spirosomataceae; genus Aquirufa. Next base: position 4,729 of record JBILCC010000095.1, on the reverse strand, counting down.
TGTAGAAAAAGGTTTTGATGATCCTCGCGTTCGTTACTACCTGTATCGTCAAACATTGACGAATACGACTAACGTAGATGAGCAAGAGTGTATTTCTCAGATAGCACCTCCACATTACTTAGTTGGAAATTATTGCTACTGTAATCCTGCGGGTAACAAAGGATACTGGGGTCGCGATCACTTAGATCCAGACGGAATACCACCCGATGGCTTAAAGCGTACGGCTTATGGTGCTTTCCCAGCTGGTGGTCGTTTTGATAACAACTCTGGTGCTCCGGTTGCTAACCCTGCGTTAGGTATGAAAGGTGCTGGTATTCACCCAATCATGTTAGCTGCTTATGTTGATTTTATGTTAGCTGAAGCTGCTCTAACTCTTGGAACCACAGGTAATGCAAAGACTTTGATGCTATCAGGCGTTAAGAAGCATATGGACTATGTTCGTGCTTTTGCAGTCGCTGGTGCTGAAGGTGCTACCATTTCTGCTTTTGAAAGTGCTACTGCATTTTCGGGACGTGTGACTAACTATCAAAACTACATTGGTGCTCAGTTTGATGCTGCTTCTTCTAACGATAATAAATTAGATGTTGTAGCTAGAGAGTATTGGTTGTCGTTATTTGGTAATGGTATGGAAGCTTACAATTTGTATAGAAGAACTGGTAAGCCATCTAAAATGCAACCTGGTTTGGAAGCGGTAACAGGACCTTTTGTTAGATCATTCTTGTATCCTAACAACTACATTGTGACCAATACTTCTGCAGTTCAGAAACAGAATCTAGCTACTCAAGTGTTCTGGGATAAGAATCCTGCATCACCTTGGATTTATTAACCTTAAAAATTAGAAAATATGAAAATGCTAAGATATAGTTTCGGATTGTTGGCAACTATGCTCATCTTTCTAAGTTCTTGTAGAGATTTTGTGGAGCCAGCTGTTCCTTACAAAGATTTTGACACAGGAGCTTATTTGAGAACCATTGCTAGAACAAGCACTACTTTTAACTTCTTTGATTTGGCTAGCTCAAAATTTGCGCTAACCGTTGAAGCAGTTGATAAGGAAGATGGTAAGACGGTTCAGACCGTAGAAATTCGTGTGCGTCACAGACGTTTAGTTGCGGGTGTTGGTTTAAAATACACTCCAGCGAACGACGTGTTAGTGAAGACGCTTCAAGCGGCTGATTTCAAACCAAACAGTAATTCTCGTTTTTTGAGAGCTGATTTCACCATAACAGCTGCTGAAGCGATTGCTGCTGTAGGTTTGACGAATGCAGGAATCAGTGGAGGAGATGCATTTGAGTTCCGTTTAATATTGAAAGACAAGTTTGGAAGAGTATTTTCTTCTGACAACGTTACTACCAATGTTGCGGGTGCTCCTTTCTATGATTCTCCATTCCAGTTCCCTGTTTCTGTAATTTGTCCTTCTGATTTAGCGGGTACATATGATTTCACTGCTACTGAGCAGAAGTCTGATTATGGTACTTGCGCAGGTGGTACTTATACAGGTAAAACTACATGGACTAAAGTTGGTACTTCTACTAGCTATACAATATCGGATGGTACATTTGGATTGTATGGATGTCAGAATGACAAATACTCAGGTGATGTTGCCATAAGCGATGCTTGTGGTGTACTTAGCATGGGTGGAGTAGATCAGTATGGTTCTCCATACTCTATGAAGTTTATCAGTAGAACTCCTGAACTTTTAACCTTTAGTGTTACTAATGGTTATGGAGATTTCATGATTGTTCAAGTTAAGTCTAACCCTGGTAAACCATGGCCGGCTACTTTGAAGTAATAGGTTAATTCCTAAAATTATAAAAGGCAACGTCTTCTGACGTTGCCTTTTTTTTGTTATTTATGTAGCTAAGGTTGAGACCTATTTAGTATGTTAAAATTTTTCAATTACACCTAATCCAAATAGAGCAAAGTCATATTTCACTGGATCTATTGGGTCAAACTCTCTTAAAACGGAATCTAAATCAACTACAGCTTTGGCATCATTCTGCTTTCGTTCCAATAGACCTAGTTTTCTTGCTGTATTTCCTGAATGAACATCAAGGGGTATGGAAAGTTTCGATGGGCTTATTCCTTTCCACAAGCCAAAATCTACACCTTTATGATCTTTTCTGATTAGCCATCTAAGCATCATGTTAAGTCTTTTTGCTGCAGATCCTGTTTTTGGGTCGGAAACATGCTTTTGAGTTCTGTGTGGATGTGGTAGCTCGAAGAATATATTTTTGAACTCTGTGATGGATTCTTGAATAGTATTGTTAGAAGTCAATTCATTAAATAGACTCTCTAGACCTCCATGGTTTACATAGATATTTCTAAGTGACTCTAAAAAATAGCTAAAATCGATCCCATTAAATGTCCTATAGTAAAATTTAGATATGTATTCACTCTTGTAATCACCACAATTCATAACAAAATCATATGGACTCGCACCCATTATTTGAATCATATGATTTGCAGCTCCTAGAATTGCTTTTCGGTTTCCCCAGCTAATTGTGGCAGTTAAAAACGCTGCGATTTCAATATCTTCTTTTAAGGAGAACTGATGAGGAATGCTTATGGGATCAAGTTCAATGAATTCAGGTCTATTGAATTCATTTACTTTATAATCAAGGAATTCTTTTAATTCTGTTTGAGAAAGACTATTCATAAAGAAGGAGGCTTCTGTGTTTTTTCATCGAAAGATGAAATGGCTTTTCACTATAAAGAGAATGTCCTTTTTTGCTTGATACTTATTTAAAGCGTGTATTTAAAGAAGGTTTCGATTTATACAGTGGCGGTTTAAATGCAAATTTTAGCTGATTAAGGCTTATTGAAAATCATTTTCTACTAAATAGTGCAACTAAACGAGATGGAAGAGAAAAGATCCATACTAAAACCGTAACAGCTACCGAGAATGCAGCTATGAAGGGATAGGATAGAATAAAGAATACTTCAAAAATGATATGACCTGCGGTAATTGGTCTTTTTCTTTTATTCATATCTATTGCAATAAATAGGAAATTTCGGCTCTTACCCGCTTATCAACGGCATTTAACTTTTCAAAAGCTTTAGGTGATAGCTTGATGATTACTTTGCTATCTCCATTAGGTAAACGCCCTATTACTTTCACCCAAATACTTTGATTGTTCGTTAAGTTTTTAACTAAGACTAAGGTTCCAATAGGGGCTGAACGGTGAAGTGCAAGGAATTTTCCTGAGTTATCAGGTACATCAATTAATTCAGCAATGCCTGTTTCAATTTTCTTTTTGATGTCCTCAGGTCCTTTCTCTTTAGCAGCGGTTGCTTCCTCAATTGGGGTTACAGTAGGAACTGTGGCAGGTTTTGCTGGCAATAGACTTGATTTGTCTACTGCTATGCTGGAAGTGGAATTAGCTGGATCTGAAACGATTAAACGTTGCCCTTCTTGTAAACGATCTGAATTTAAATTATTCCATTTTCTTAATTCAGCCATGGTTACTTTGTGCATGTTAGCCACTGAAAGCAAACCTTGTTTAGGTGCTACGATGTGAATTTCTGCCTCTTTAGCTAGTGATTCTGCCACTTTTTCTTCAATCACCTTGGGAGCAGGATTGCTTTCATCTAGATAATGTAAGGGTATGTAGACAATTTCACCTGTTTTCACCGGAATTTGGATATCTGTATTAGCAGATTTGAATTCACTTAAAGATAAATTATACCGTTTTAGAATCGAAAAAAGGGATTGCTTAGGTCCCACTTTGAACAATAAAAAGGTCTTGTTGTTCTCCTTTTTTAAGCCCAAAGAATCAAGGGTGCTCGCATCAGAAGAAAGCTGCAAAGCGAATAAAAAGGCAATTAGTAAGGTTAGTTTATAATTTTTCATAAATCTTCAATTTCCGTTTATCCTTCACATAAATCAATTGTTCATTGAGTAGTGAAAAGGTTTGGTATCCGATGGTATCTCCTTCAGCGATCTGTTCTAACAGTATTGTCTCAAAAGCTAAATTACATACCCGAAGGTAGTTTTTCCACCCATTATCGTAAAGATAATAAGAAAACAATAGCTTATCATTTCCTTCAAAATAATCTATGCCTTTCGCTATCGTTTCATTGAATTGCTTTTGAAAGAAGACTTGAAAGTCTTTAAAATACTCTTGGCTTTCATCATAATGCTGAGGGACTTGAAATGAAAAGTTATTTTCCGCGGTAATTGGACGCGGTTTTTCCTCTTTAATCAACTTGAATGGCTCTAACGAATAGGTTTGAATAGACTCAATACCTGGGTTTTTTGCTTTCTGTAATTTGATAAAAATGGCTTCGCTCTCTGAACCTTGAAGAAAGTTTAATTGAGCATAATCGGAGGGAGCTTTGCTAATTAGTTGCACCGATTTAGTCCCTAGTTGATGCGAATGCCAAAAAGCTTCCCCATCCCCCCTTGTTTCAATCCATAAACGTGGTTCTTCAACAGATCCCCAGTAGCGGATACTCCAGATAGGTTCAGCAAAGGAATGTTCAAAAAATGTGGACAAAGGATCGAATGTTTGGAAATTATGTGCAAATTTGGCAAAAATCTATCGAAAAAACGTATTTAATATGCTCCATGGCAAAAAGGTAGTCGCGATTATTCCGGCTCGTTTCGCATCCTCTCGTTTTCCTGGCAAGCCTTTAGTTGATTTAGGAGGAAAGCCAATGATTCAGCGAACTTATGAGCGTGTGAAAGCGGTAGAGGGTTTTGACCGCATAGTCATTGCAACAGATGATG
>JBILCC010000138.1:0-4444 GCA_044353355.1 Aquirufa sp. | reverse complement strand
ATAGAGCACCCTACAGGAACGGATCGTTGTGCAGAGGTGTTAAGTCGTCTAGGAGAAGCGGTTGATTATGTGATTAATATCCAAGGCGATGAACCTTTTATTGAGCCCGAGCAGTTGAGAGAGGTGGCTGCAGGATTCTCATCTGGCGCACCCATTTTGACCCTTATTAAAAGGATCACAGATCAAGAAACCCTATTTAATGTTAATACGCCTAAAGTGATTTGTGACTCGGAAGGTCATGCACTCTATTTCTCACGACAGACGATTCCTTTTTTACGTGGGGTAGAGACATCAGATTGGTTGAACAAACACATTTTTTTTAAGCATATCGGTTTATATGCTTATCGCGCAGATATTTTACCTGGATTAAGCGCTTTAAAACCTACTTCTTTAGAAATAGCAGAATCCTTAGAGCAGTTACGTTGGGTGCAAAATGGTATTCGAATTAAGGCGATCGAAACCCAATTTGAAACGGTAGGAATTGATTCCCCGGAGGATCTAGAAAAAATTCAAAAAATGGGCCTAATTTAGGCTTTAAAGCAGTATATTTGCTAGATTTTTGGCATAATTAACTGTCAAAGATGCAATTATATCTATGCAAAGACCACACATAAAAGACGTATTGCGCGAAAAGATTTTAATTCTTGATGGCGCAATGGGTTCTTTAATTCAACAATACAATTTAACGGATGCCGATTACCGAGGTGAACGATTCAAAAGTTTTCCGCACGAGGTAAAAGGAAACAATGACTTATTGTCGATCACACGTCCTGATGTGATCAAAGAAATTCACGCGAAATACTTTAAAGCTGGAGCGGATATCGCCGAAACAAATACCTTCTCAGGGACTTCCATTGCGATGGCAGATTACCACATGGAGGATCTGGTCTATGAATTAAACTTCGAGTCAGCTAAGATTGCACGTGAAGTGGCGGATGAATTTACGGCTAAGGATCCCTCAAAACCTCGTTATGTGGCGGGTTCCATTGGACCAACGAATCGTACACTTTCTCTTTCACCAGATGTGAATGATCCTGGATTTAGAGCGGTTACTTTTGATGAATTAGTCATTGCCTATACCGAACAAATTCAAGGTTTAGTGGATGGAGGAGCTGATTTGCTCTTGGTGGAGACTATTTTTGACACCTTGAATGCGAAGGCAGCTTTGTTTGCGATCGATCAATATTTTAAACAAAATCCGTCTAAGCCTTATTTGCCTGTGATGGTTTCAGGAACGATCACTGATGCCTCAGGACGTACCTTATCGGGACAAACTACGGAAGCCTTCTTGACTTCGGTTTCTCACATGCCTTTGCTTTCTGTGGGCTTAAACTGCGCTTTAGGTGCGGATTTAATGCGCCCTTACGTGAAGACCTTGAATGATAAATCACCTTTCTTAGTTTCTGCTCACCCGAATGCGGGCTTGCCGAACGAAATGGGTGAATACGATCAATCTCCCGCAGAAATGGCAGTAATTATTGATGATTTTCTTTCGAATGGCTTCTTGAATATCATTGGAGGCTGTTGTGGAACAACCCCAGCACACATTCAAGCGATTGCGGAGGTAGCTGCGAAGCACAAACCGCACGTGATTCCGGAAGACAATGTAAATCAAAAGCTATCGGGTCTTGAGCCTTTAGAGATTACGGAATTAACCAATTTCGTGAACGTAGGGGAACGTTGCAATGTGACGGGTTCGAAGAAATTCGCGCGTTTAATTCGCGAGGAGAAATTTGAGGAAGCCATTGCGGTTGCTCGCGAACAGGTAGATGGAGGTGCCCAGATTTTAGATATTAACATGGATGAGGGGATGATTGACGGCGTAAAAATGATGCCTCAATTCCTGAATTTATTGATGGCTGAGCCAGATATTGCTCGTTTACCTATTATGATTGATTCCTCTAAATGGGAGGTGATTGAAGCCGGTTTGAAATGCGTGCAAGGCAAATCGGTGGTTAATTCGATCTCGTTGAAAGAAGGGGAGGAGAAATTCATCGAATCCGCGAATTTGGTAAAAATGTACGGGGCCTCAGTCGTTGTGATGGCCTTTGATGAAACGGGTCAAGCGGATTCTTACGAGCGTCGTATCGAGATTTGTAAAAGAGCGTATGATATTTTAGTCGATAAAGTTGGTTTCCCAGCGCAGGATATCATTTTTGACCCTAATATTTTAACTGTTGCGACGGGAATCGAGGAGCATAATAATTATGCTGTCGATTTTATTAAAGCAACGAAATGGATTAAAGAAAACTTGCCGCACGCGAAAGTTTCGGGTGGGGTTTCGAATATTTCCTTCTCTTTCCGCGGAAACGAATTAGTGAGGGAGGCAATGCATACCGTGTTCTTGTACCACGCGATTAAGGCGGGTATGGATATGGGTATCGTTAATGCCAGTCAATTAGGCGTTTATGATGACATTGATAAAACGTTACGCGATTTGTGTGAGGATGTTTTATTGAATCGCAATCCTGAATCGACGGAGAAATTAGTGGCTTATGCGGAGACAGTTAAGTCTGCTGGTAAAGAGCTAGTTGTAGATGATGCCTGGAGAAAAGAGCCGGTAAACAAGCGTTTAGAACACGCCTTGATTAAAGGTTTGACGGAATTCATCGATGAAGATGTGGAAGAAGCGCGTCAATTAGTGGAGCGCCCGATTCAGGTGATCGAAGGTCCGCTGATGGATGGAATGAATGTGGTGGGTGACTTGTTTGGTGAGGGGAAAATGTTCTTGCCGCAGGTCGTGAAGTCAGCGCGTGTGATGAAGAAGGCGGTGGCCTATTTATTGCCTTATATTGAAGCAGAGAAGCAAGGAGGGGAGAGTTCATCGGCTGGAAAGATTCTGATGGCGACGGTAAAAGGCGATGTGCACGATATTGGAAAGAATATTGTGGGCGTAGTTTTGGCTTGTAATAATTACGAGGTGATTGACATCGGTGTGATGGTACCTTGCGATAAGATCTTAGCTGCGGCGAAGGAACATAACGTGGATATCATCGGTTTATCTGGTTTGATTACGCCTTCACTTGATGAGATGGTGTATGTGGCCAAAGAAATGGAGCGCCTAGGTTTCAAAGTGCCTTTATTGATCGGTGGAGCTACAACGTCTCGCATTCATACTGCAGTGAAAATTGATCCTCACTACTCAGGACCGGTGATTCACGTTTTAGATGCGTCGCGTTCTGTACCGGTGGCAGGTCGTTTATTGCAAAGTGAATTGACTTCTCAAGAAATCTTCAACGAGATTAAAACGGAATATGCCGAATTAAGAACGGCACATGCTGCCCGTCAGCAAGAGAAAAATTACTTATCTATTGATCAGGCGCGTGCTAAATCGAGCGGTATTGATTGGACTGGATTTAAGTCGAAACAACCGTCTTTCTTAGGCGTGAAGTATTTCGAGGATTATTCCTTAGAAGAAATTGCGAAATACATTGACTGGACGCCGTTCTTCTCAACTTGGCAATTGTCCGGAAAATACCCGCGTATTTTCGATAACGAAGTGGTAGGCAAAGAGGCGAAGAAATTATTCGATGATGCCCAGGCTTTATTGAAAGAGATTATAGCTAATAAATCGCTTCAGGCGAAGGCCGCTTTAGGATTCTTCCCAGCAAACTCGCTAGGAGATGACATAATTTTACACGATTACGTGGAGAAGGCGCTTGAGGTCGCTTGCGAGAAACATGGTTCGCACAAACAGGTTTCTTATGAGATTCAACTCAAAGACGAATCTTCTGACAAGAGCCAGTGGTTGCACCATTTACGTCAGCAAGGCCAAAAAGCGAGCACGCTTCCTAACCGTTGTTTAAGCGACTTTATCGCTCCATTAAACTCAGGGGAGACAGATTATATCGGTGCCTTTGCGGTGACGACGGGGCTGGGAATCGAAGCCCTTTTAGATAAGTATGAAAAAGAGCACGATGACTATAACTCAATTATGGTCAAGGCTTTAGCAGATCGTTTGGCGGAAGCATTCGCTGAATTATTGCATGAACGTGTGCGTAAAGAATTCTGGGGTTATGCTTCGGAAGAGACTTTAAGTAACGAAGACTTGATATCTGAGAAATACGACGGAATTCGTCCGGCACCGGGTTATCCAGCTTGTCCAGATCACACGGAGAAGAAACGTTTGTTTGAATTATTGGATGCGGAGAAGCAAATCGGGATTCAATTAACGGAAAGTTATGCGATGTACCCGGCCTCTGCGGTGTCTGGATTCTATTTCTCTCATCCGGAGAGTACGTATTTTGGTTTAGGTAAGATTGCCAAAGACCAAGTAACAGATTACGCGAAACGTAAAGGCATGTCCCTAGACGACGTAGAAAGATGGTTAAGCCCCGTATTGAATTATGACTAAGATTACTAAATACTTTGAAGAAGCGGCGGGAAAAACACTTTTCTCGATCGAGATTATTCCACCGATGAAAGGCCAGCATTTGGGCGAATT
>JBILCC010000175.1:0-3244 GCA_044353355.1 Aquirufa sp. | reverse complement strand
AGGATCGTTCATCAAACCGTAGTTCAGGTGGTAATTATTCCAATTCACCTCGAGGTGGGAATAATTCCTATAATACGCAAGGAAATAATCTGCCGCGGGTGAATACTCAACCATCCAATCAATCCTCGGGTAAAAGCACTCAACCGGCTTATGTAGCTCCTCGCCGTAATTCGAATTATGAATATAAGGCTGCTCCAGTAGAGGGAGGGCAAAGGTCGAATAGTTATTCATCTCCTTCTTATAGTAGTCCAAGTTCCGGCGGAAGTTCCGGTGGAAGTAGTGGAGGTGGTTCTAGTCGCGGTCCTCGTTAATTTACGATCATGAAAAAAGCTCTTTTCTTACTAATCAGCGTGTTTACGCTGAGCGAGGCTATGGCCCAAATCTATACCTACCCAGGTTTAGCTAAGCAATTTTCAACAAGTTATTCGTCTGGAACGGCTCGGATGCAGGCATTAGGTGGTGCAAATAGTGCATTAGGTGCTGATTTAAGTTCTATCTCTGGAAATCCAGCTGGATTGGGTTTTTATACTCGGTCAGAGGTGAATATGAGTCTTGCTTATACAGGGGTGCAAACGAAATCGACTTATTTGTCAGCCGCGGATGAAGCATCGGACAGTCAGTTACAAGTACCTACTTTAGGGATGGTGATTTCCAGTAATACACTTAATGGGGGTGATTGGCATGGATCGTTTGGTTTTGGCTATTCAAGACAGGCTATTTTTATTCAGCCCATTCGGGTTTCTGGAACCAATAATCGCAGTTCATTACTTGATAGTTTTATTGAAAAGGCAAATGATAAAGAGGCTACGGGGGCTAGCCTAGATAATGAGTATGATACCAGCTCTGGAACGGCATCTTCTGCAGAGGCTTTAGCCTACCAAACCTTTTTAATCAACCCGAATTTTAATACGGGTGGAGCTCCTTTCGAGCGTTTTCAGCCTTTATTGCCTACAAGTCAAGTAGGATTTGCTTCTAATTCTGGAGCATTAACTTCCTGGGATTTTGCTTATGGCGCTTCTTATCGAGATAAATTTTATTTGGGTGTTGCTTTGCATTTTTCTAAAATAACCTCTAGTTCTACGACTAATTGGAAAGAAGAATACATCGGGGCAAAGCAGGTAGCTGGTTTTCAATATGATGAAACTTTACAAACAAATGGGTCAGGAATTGCACTTAGCCTAGGCGGTATATATAAAGTAAATTCATCTCTAAGACTTTCGTTTGCGTTAAGAACACCTACCTATTATGATCAAATGAACGAAACCTATGATGCGCGGTTAAATCCGAGTGTCATCGGAATTCCCAGCATTGGGCCTGATGGAAATCCCATTACTATTACGAGAGTGAATCCAATTCGTTTAACGACTAATGAATTTACTTACCAATTCTTAAGTCCGTTGAAGGTTTCAGGTGGCTTCGCTTATTTCTTTTCGAAGAGAGGTTTTCTGACTGCTGATTTAGAATACGTTGGGTATGGTGGAATGAAAGTATATTCTGCTGAATTAGGTGGCTCTGCTAATCAAGCATTTCAGACAAAATACAATAGTCAAATCTCACGCAATTTTGAAGGGGCATTGAATGTAAAGGTGGGTGCTGAAATTCGCGTTTTACCTATGTTGAGTTTACGTGGTGGTGCTGCAATGTATGAAGGTGGTTACGCACCTAGTTATGATTCGATTAATCGCAATGCTTTTCAATTCTCTGGAGGAATTGGATACCGAAATTCTACTTTTTATGTTGATTTAACGGCCATACAAAGAACACAGAAAGATGCCTATACGCCGTATGCGTTAAAGAATGTAGAAGATTATAGCTCTGCCTCCTTGAACTTAAGCTCTACTCAATTTATGCTGGGGGGTGGGATTTATTTCTAGACCGGTAAGTATTGGTCTAATAGCCAAAGTAATTGACTAACGGTGATTTCCCCGTCCACCTGAATATCAGCTTGCTGATAAAAAGGTAGGCGTTCCTCGAAGGTTTTTTTGATGGAAGCGATGACAATTTCTTCGCTTTGGGTTTTATCTAACAAAGGACGATTATTTCCTTGCGCTTTGTATAAACGTGTCGCTAAATCGTTCACATCTACGTTTAAGAATACGCTAACTCCATTGTTTTTAATGAAATCCATATTGTCATTAAAGCAAGGAACTCCACCACCTGTTGCGATCACCATTGATTGATCTGGTTGAAAACCTCGAAGCGTCTTTTTTTCTATCTCGCGGAAATGTGCCTCGCCAAAATTCGAAAAAATCTCAGAAACCGTCTTCTGTTCACGGGTTTCAATCAACTTATCCATGTCCATAAACGAGTAACCAATATTCTTTGCTAATTCTTTTCCCAGGGTGCTTTTACCCGAGGAGGGCATTCCTACTAAATAGATATTCTTCATTCTGGTTTTTATTCTAGGCTTTGTTGAATCTCATCCGCAGAGGGTAGGGCGTAGGAAGACCATTTTCCTCGCACCGTTCCATCCTTTAATAACCACAAACCTGGGCTAGAGCGAACGATTGTTTTAAGTATTTTCGTGTCCGCTGATAGGGCAGGAAACGCTAATTGGTATTTATGTCTCAGGGCATTGACTTCCGCATCGGGAGAGGCAGAAACAAGCCAAACCGTCATATTTTTCAATCCTTTCGTTAACTGCTCAATTTCTGACAAAGCCTCCTCATTCATATGATGAATGTTCGGGATAATAACCATCAATTTGGATCCTTTAAAACTCTCTTGAGTATAATTGGTGGTATCTCCTTCCGCCCACAATTGGTAGTCTGTAATCAAAGGTTTCGCTTCTTTTTCATTCGTCGCCTGCATCGAAATGAATTGCGCCGTCGTATCAGTAGGCATTTCGCTTAGCTCCGTTTCAACCCCTTTGATTTTGTATACATAGGAGAACTTTAATGGCTCACGCTCCTTCATATTGCTTGGAATATGGTCACCTACCGCATAGGGTAATCCATCGCTGATAGGTAAATGTAAATAGCAGAATATCCCCAGGGCAATGCTAGCGACGGCTGTAGCTGCCACCCATTTGCCCGTTTTTTTGTCTTTAGGTTTCTTCGTAATGAGTAAAATGGCAGTCAGAACGAGTAGGAAAATGTCTTTTCCAAAAGACGTCCAGGGTGTTAATTTGATCGTTTCGCCAAAGCATCCACAGTCCGTCACCTTATTAAAATAAGCGGAATAGAAAGTCAAAAATCCAAAGAAAGCTAGAATACCTACAAAGGCATATAAAGTCTGTTTAATT
>JBILCC010000174.1:0-3256 GCA_044353355.1 Aquirufa sp. | reverse complement strand
CTTGAAACCTTTTCGTGCAATTTCAACATGCTTGTTTTTAAGTAAATAATAGGCATTCACACTCAATACAAAAAATGAACCCGCTAGAAATGCCCCTATCCATACGTGACTTAATCGCTCCACACTTGATGGATTAAATACCATTGCCCAAAAATCAGTGATTTCAGCTCTTGCCTTGATGCCCTCCCCTACGATGTGGTAGCCTGCAGGGGTTTGCTGCCAGCTATTTGCTACAACAATCCAAACAGCGCTAAACATGGATCCTAAAAATACCATCAAGGTAGAAAAGAAATGAACGCCTGGACTAACGCGATTCCAACCAAATAATAACACTCCTAGAAACCCACTTTCTAAAGCAAAGGCAAAAATCCCTTCCGCCGCTAAGGCACTACCAAAAATATCTCCAACATATTTAGAATAAGTTGCCCAGTTTGTGCCAAACTCAAATTCCATGACAATACCTGTGGCCACTCCGATTCCAAAAATCAAAGCAAATATTTTTGTCCAAAATTTAGCCATCTGGTGATAAATCTCTTCTTTAGTGAAAAGATAAATCCCCTCCATAATGACTAAAATAAGTCCTAATCCAATACTTAAAGGTGGATATATGTAATGAAATGCCACTGTAAAGGCAAATTGAATGCGAGCTAATATTTCGATATCCATAGATTTCCTGTTTAAAAAAATAGAAAGAACTAAAAGCCCTTTCTATTCAAATTTCCTCTAAACCAAAATAATACTTTTGTATGAAATTCATTTGCAGAATTTGGCCAATGATCTCCAAATTCAATAGCCAAAATTACTAGGCCTGGAGCAGAGAATTCGTGACTTATGTCCCATGAGCTAAAACTTTTCACTAAGTGACCTATATCACGAATTAGGCCTAGGGTACAACGTAAATTTGTATCACTAAACAGAAAAAATAATGATCGATTTAATTAAAAATTTATTTGGCTTTGGCCCTAAAGTAGATTACAAAGCTCTCCTTGCAGATGGTGCAACTCTGGTAGACGTGCGCACCCCCGCAGAATTTAAAGATGGGCACATCAAAGGTGCCATCAATTTACCTTTGCAAACTTTAGGATCTAATATGAACAAATTAAAGAAAGATCAGGTTATCATTACTTGTTGCCGCTCAGGAAGCCGCAGTGGCATGGCACGCCGCCAGTTGCAAGCTGCCGGATTTACGCAGGTGTACAATGGAGGGCCGTGGACTAATTTAAGATAAGAGATGATAGAGTAGAGAGAGGAGATGGTTGTAAATGGTGAATGTTTCCTTCGGACTCAATCCCTACGGACTGCCCACTGACAACTGCACACTATCTACTGAAAACTAACAAATTATGAGCAAATTCGCAGACCTTTTGAAATCGCCAGAACCCGTTTTAGTTGATTTTTCAGCTGAATGGTGTGGCCCATGTAAACAATTAAAGCCTATTTTAGAACAATTAAAGTCTAAAGTGGGTAACTCAGCAAAAATTGTTAAAATTGATGTTGATAAGAATCGTACATTAGCGGATAAATTCCAAATCCGCTCCGTTCCTACTCTGATCCTTTTTAAGGATGGTAAGTCGGTTTGGCGTCAGTCTGGTGTTATTCCAGCAAGTACTTTGGAAGGTATCATTAAACAACATTCAAAATGAGAAACGTTTTATATTCATTTCTAGTCCTTGGACTATTATTTTCTTGTGGGCCAAAAGAGGGACAACAAGACCTAGGTGCAACTGAATTCCAAACAGCATTAACGGCTGAATCAAAGGCACAAATTTTAGATGTCAGAACAGCCGGTGAATTCCAAGGAGGCCACATCGAAGGTGCACTTAACGCAGATGTTAGCTCTGAATCTTTCCAGCAAGTTGCTTCAAGTCTGGATAAAGATAAAAGCGTATTCGTTTATTGCCTTTCAGGTGCAAGATCTGCTTCAGCCGCAGGAATGCTAAAAGAAATGGGCTTCAAATCTATCGTCAATTTAACAGGCGGTATGTTAGCTTGGCAATCAGCTAATCTTCCCATCGCTACTGGCGAAGCGAAACCAGCAGGTTCAACCGGTTTAACAGAGGCAACATTTGCTGAAAAAATCAAAGGAAAACCGATGGTCATCATCGATTATAATGCCACTTGGTGCGGCCCATGTAAGCAATTAAGCCCTATTTTGAAAGAATGGGTGAAAGCTCAAAACGGGAAAGTCGAGCTTATCGAAATCGACGTGGATGAAAATCAAGAACTAGCAAAAGCAAAGAAAATCGAATCGATTCCCTATTTAGAAATGTACAAGAACGGGGTTAAGACTTGGACAAGTGTGGGATTGATTGGGAAAGAGGAGTTAGACAAATCTCTCTAATTATTGCGACGGAAATTGTGCTACGCAATAATTTCTTGTCGCAATAATTAGAGAGATTATCCTATCTTTCAATGTAAAAGAGTCCGGCGGAAACATTCACCATTTACCATTCACCATTTACCATCATTTCTTCCCCTCTTTGTTCAGTTGTTATGTTTGATTCTTTTTGAAAATTATTGGGCAGCACAATTTTAAAAAAGAATCATCATTAACAAATCATCCTCCACTTGATCACCCCCGCGGAACCCAGTGTCAATAATCCAATGACAATTACACTTACTTCTAGTTCGAAATAGTCCGCTAAAATTCCAGTTAATATAGCTCCAAAGGCATAGCCTAAATCGCGCCACAAGCGAAAAGTGCCTAAACTAGCGGCCCGATCAGCTGGGTGTGTATTTTCTGCAATGGAGGCTAAAAAAGTCGGATAGACAACCGCAGTTCCTACTCCTATCACAAAAGATAGGATGGCAAAAGCCGCAAATGTTTGAGCCCAAATAAGACCTAAAATGGCAAAGGCTTGAAGAAGCATGCCGATAAATAATAAATCTTTTTGGCAAATAAAATCAGATAAACGACCTGTCCCTAATTGCGCTAGGCCCCAAACCAGGGGATAGATGGCCGTTATAATCCCTATTTGGCCTAAATCAAAACCTTTGCTAGCTAATAAAAGGGGAAATAGCCCCCATATCATCCCATCATTCAGATTATTGATGAGACCCGCTTGAGAGATAGCTCCTAAATTTCGATGCAATAAAGAAGTATCCCAAAAGGGTTTTTTAAGTAAAGGAAGTGAACTTTCCTGGGCCGCTTTTTGGACAAATGACCGAGTATCTTTCACCCAAATCCAAGAAATCAACAGGCCCAAAAACACAAATACAATCCCTACATAAAAGGGATAAGGTCTAATACCATACG
>JBILCC010000048.1:0-10967 GCA_044353355.1 Aquirufa sp. | reverse complement strand
CGGCCTTTGGAACGATTTCATATAAAGTAACGGTGGGTCCGATGGTCGCTTCAATCTTCTGAATCCCGATTCCGTAATTCAATAAAGTCTCGACAATCTTCTCCTTATTCGCCTTCAACTCATCCATCGTCACTTGCGATGTCTGGTTCTTTTGGTCGTATTCCTTTAATAAATCGATCGTAGGAAACTGATACTTAGGTAAATCCGCGGTAGGATCGTATAGGCCAAATTGCTCAACTAAATCATTCGCTTTGATTTCGCGGGAGATAGGTGTAGGTTCTTCCTCGATCACCTCATCAGCCACATCAGCTACCTTATAAGTAAAGTCTAGGTCATCCTCTTTCTTTTCTTCTGCAACGACTGGCTCAGCAACGACCTCCTCCAGCACTTCAACAGGTGCTTCAATCTCTGGTGCAACCTCTTCCACAACGGGTGGAACAATCGGCCTAAATTCCTCTAAATCATCATTGTCCACATGCATTGCTGGTCCATCTTCATCAATGAACAAACTTTCCTCTTCTTCTTCCTCCTCTTCCTCTGGAGTAGGAACTGCTACTTGGGCTTTCTTCGGATTTAACTGATAGAACAACACCAGGAAGATAAATCCGCCAAAACCAATCACAAAAATGGATAGGTAGCCTAACAATTGATATAATTTCTCATTGATAAAATACCCTACCCCTCCTCCAATGGAATGAGGCAAGTCTAACGAAAAGACAAAGAATCCTGCTAATAAACTAATCCACAAGATATAGAATAGTACCTGCCAAGAAAGACGTTCTAAAGAATATACCTCTTTTTTAAATCCAACTTTAAGCGCAGATAAATAGAATAATGGAATCAGCAAAAAGGTAGACCAACCAAAAGTCTTGAACAAAAAGAAGTGCGCAATTTTTGCTCCTAAAAGACCTGCAAAGTTTTTAATTGGAATATCGGAACCTTTGATTGTGTCCACCACACCACGTTCCACTTCGCTCTGATCTGAGACTCCTACAAAAAAACTAGATCCAAAAGAAACCAATAAAAGGGTGCCAATTAGAAATAAAAATGCAGCTATAATTAATTGAAAGCGATATAGAACAGCGCCGTCCATTTTTCTTTTGGGCTTATCTTGCTCAAAATTAAGCTGTAAGGTGCTTGTAGGGTTACTAATCTTTTTTGCCATTGAAGGAACTAGGAGTTAATCTTATAAATTTCGCTTTTTTGATTCGATTTACAAAATCAAATTCAAAGTCCAGCGGCTAATATTTCTTGGTTAATTTCTTTAATCAAACTTGGGCCTTCATAGATGAAGCCAGAATAGATCTGCACTAAAGAGGCTCCTGCTTTTAATTTTTCTATAGCGTCCGCACCAGAATGAATTCCGCCTACCCCGATGATGGGGAACTGCCCGTTTGATTTTTGATGCAAATAAGCCACCACTTCAGTAGACCGTTGAGTTAAGGGCTTTCCACTTAATCCACCCATCTCGCCTTTGTGAGAAGATTGTAAACCTTCTCTGGACAAAGTGGTATTCGTCGCAATCACACCTGCCAGATGAGTTTCTAACACAATTTCAATCACATCATCCAATTGATCATCACTCAAATCCGGAGCAATTTTCAATAAAATTGGTTTCTGAACGGGCTTTAAAGCATTCAAATCCTGTAAAGTTTGCAGTAATTGCTTCAAAGGCTCTTTTTCCTGCAAGGCACGTAAATTAGGTGTATTAGGAGAGCTAACATTCACTACAAAATAATCCACTACATCGTACAAAGCCTCAAAACCTTGGCAATAATCATCATCCGCTAATTCATTGGGCGTCACTTTATTCTTCCCTAAATTCCCTCCCACAATTACTTTTGATCTGCGTTTCTCTAAACGACTTTTCATCGCAGCTAAGCCTTCATTATTAAATCCCATTCGGTTTATGATTGCTTCATCTTCAAGTAGACGAAATAAACGGGGCTTGGGATTGCCGTCCTGAGGCTTAGGCGTTACTGTGCCAACTTCAATAAAGCCAAATCCTAATTCGGCAAATTCATCGATTAACATCGCATTCTTATCAAAACCAGCCGCCAAGCCCACTGGATTAGGGAAATGTAGCCCAAAAACCGTCCGTTCTAATCGTTTGTCCTCGACCTGAAATAAGGCTTTGAAGAGCAAAGACATCCCCGGAATACGCAAGGCTAAGCGAATTAAATCGGCTGCTAGGTAATGCGCGCGCTCCGGATTGAATAAAAAGAAAAGAGGTTTTATGAAAATTTGATAAAACATGTGGATTTTTTGAACGAATTATTCCACAAAAATACAAAAAAGGACGGGTCGATGCCGCACTCTTAAAAAAAATCCTAATTTTAAGATATCAAGCATTTTACCCAAATTCATAGCCTATGTTAAGTCGTGTTGCCAATTCTATCTATTGGATGAACCGCTACATCGAAAGAGCGGATAATTATGCCCGCTTCATCTCGGTGAATTTTAATCTTGCCCTCGATTTACCACCCAATGTACCGGAACAATGGGAGCCCTTAATCGTAGCAACGGCTGATCACTATAACTTTTTTGATCATTATGCTGAGGCTAATCGAGAAAATGTATTGTATTTCATGACCTTTGATGTCAATAATCCCAATTCGATTCTTTCCTGTCTTTTTTCTGCACGTGAAAATGCGCGCACCATACGTGAAAGTATCTCCAAAGAAATGTGGGAATATGTGAACCAAATTTATTGGAAAGTGAAGGACCGAGTGGAAGGAAGTAAAAGCTGGGAACTTGCGCGTTACCAAGGATTTCTAGAGGAAATTAAATCTGGAAGTCAGCTATTTTATGGAATCGTAGATTCGACCATTACGCGGGGTGAAGGGTGGCACTTTGGTCAATTAGGTAAATTATTAGAGCGAGCAGATAAAACGACCCGTTTTTTAGATGTTAAATATTTCACACTATTGCCTAATGTGGAATCGGTTGGATCTCCACTTGATCTCTTATTGTGGTCCTCTGTATTGAAATCTGTTTCTGCCTACAATATGTTTCGCCAACAATACAAAGTGGTCAATCCTACGAACATTGTGGAGTTTTTGATTCTGGACAAAGGGTTTCCGCGCTCCGTGGTGCATTGCTTAACCGAAGCAGAACAATCACTTTATGCGATTTCAGGGACTTCATTTGACCACGGCTATTCGAATTTAGCTGAGAAAAAGCTGTCTAAAATTCTATCTGAGGTAGAATTCACGGAAATCGAAGATATTTTAACAACCGGATTACACCAGTTTTTAGATGATTTCCAAACCTCCAACAACGACATTGGACAAACCATTCACAACACCTATTTTGACCTGAAGCCGGTCAATTAAACCCATCTTTTCAAATAAATAGTGTAATATTGCGCTCCCATTTGCCACCCATCATCGTATGACATTTTGTTTAGGAATAACCGTTAAAGAAGGCATTATTGCCATTGCAGATACCCGAATCACAGCGGGTAACGAAGTCTATTCGAATAAAAAAATCTCCATTCACGAAATAAAAGATCATTCTCTTTTTATCATGACGGCAGGATTGCGTTCTGTTCGAGATAAAGCGGTTACCTATTTCAATCAAGCTATTGTGGACGAGGAGGAAAGCTACGATTATATGTTTCAAGCAGCTACGTCTTTTGGCCAAAAACTAAAACAAGTAGCGGCAGAGGACCGCGAAACTCTAGAAAAAGAGGGTTATGCTTTTAATCTGCATGCCATCGTAGGTGGACAAATGCCTAAAGATGCAGAACACAAGCTATTTCTCATTTTCCCTGAAGGCAATTGGATTGAAATTAATGATGGCTTAAAATACCAGATTATTGGTAATTCCAATTACGGAAAGCCTCTTTTAAATCGTAATTTAACCCATGAAACATCCTTGAAAGAGGCACTCAAAATGGGTTTCTTGTCCTTTGATGCTACCCAAGTCAGCGCTAACGATGTAGATTATCCCATCGATGTAGTTGTCTATGAAAAAGGCAGTTTCAAAGCGAAAGAGGTTCGATTATACAAGGAAGATATGCAAGCTATTTCCGATGATTGGAATGAAGCCCTACGTAAATCGTTAAAAGGAATCGATGAAGATTGGATGAAAGAGTTAATTTCCCCTACGAAATGATCGCACGTATCCAGCATAAACTTCGGTATGATTACAGTGAATCGGTCACCTTAGACCCTCACGTCCTCTATTTACATCCGCGTAAAAGTGCTCTTCTAACGGTTCAAGATTTTCAATTAGACATTCAACCTAGTCCGGTTCAAGTATCCAAAAACCTGGATCCGGAAGGAAACATTCAAAATATTCTGTTTTTCAAAGAGCCTACTTCTTTTCTTGAAATCGAAATGAAGGCTACCGTAGAGACGACTGAATTCAACCCGTTTGATTTCGTGTACTTCCCATTTGATAGCAAAACCTTACCCATCACTTATTCCCGTTCCTACCAAAAGACCTTAAGCCCTTATTTAGGCTTGGAAGGTGTAACTCCTCACGTAGAGCAGATGGCCCGCCAAATCGCATCCGGTGTCCGTTACAGTACTTCAGACTATCTTTCTGCACTGAACGAGTTCATCTTTACCAATTTCGCCTACGAGATTCGAGAAGAAGGAAATCCGAACACACCGGAATTCACGATGATTAATCGAAAGGGTTCTTGCCGTGATTATGCCGTATTGTTTTCCGCTTTGTGCCGTGCCATGGGTCTAGCAACTCGATTTGTTTCTGGTTATTACATTGGGATTGCACCGGTTGACTTACCTAATCAGACACATCATTTGCACGCTTGGGTGGAGGTTTATTTGCCTGGTGGTGGCTGGAGGGGCTATGATCCCACCCAGCACGAAGTAGTTTCTGGGAACCACATTCCATTAGCCGCATCTTGTTTGCCAGAGGAAATTACACCTGTATACGGATCTTACAGAGGTTCTGCGAGCTCTGCTTTAACTACCAACGTGTTTATCGAAAGAATTTAGCCGACTAATAATTGGGCCAAAAGATAATCCGCAATCAAAATCGCTATACATGAATTGGTTACTGCAGCGGTACTCGCCGTGCCTACTTCATAGGCTCCACCTTTTGTATAGAATCCTTTAAAGGCAGAAATCGTTACGATTAAAAAGGCAAATACCACTGATTTCGTCAACGCAAAAATCATGTAGTTCTCTTTGAATTGGAATTGTAATCCTTTAATGTATTCTTGTGGAGAGATGGCTCCTGTTAACCATCCAGCTAAATACCCACCATAAATAGCTAAAAAGCAAGCTAAGGTAACTAACATAGGGAATGTTATGATCGCTGCAATGATTTTAGGTAATACTAAATAAGAACGAGAATTAATCCCCATCACTTCTAGTGCATCAATTTGTTCCGTAATGCGCATCGTACCTAATTGACCTGCGATATTAGAACCGATTTTACCCGCTAAAACGACACAGGTAATGGTAGGGCCCATTTCCAAAATCGTTGTATCACGCACAATTAAACTGATAATGTACTGGGGGACAAAAGGATTATCCATGTTAGCCGCCGTCTGAACACAGGTCACAGCTCCTAAGAACGAGGAGACAATGGCCACAATCATAATCGAGTTAATACCAATGTCCACACATTCTTGAAATGTCAAGGCGAGATAAACCCGAAATTTTTCTGGATTTGTAAAAAGCTTACCCAGGAAGATTAAATATTTGCCTAATTTTGACATCTGATTGGTATATTACACATCGATATTTATCAAAGATAATGAACAAAACGGCAATAATTAGTGGGGGTAGCCAAGGAATTGGCAAAGCGATGGTGAAAAAATTCCTTTCGGAAGGATTTACCGTGTATACCTGTTCGCGAACAGGCGAGAAATTGAAGGAACTTTCAGCTGAATTTAAGTCTACCTCTTTACACACTTTTGTGGCTGATTTAAGTGACAAAAAACAATGCCAGGATTTTGCTGGATGGGTTTTAGGCCAAACCAAAACCATCGATGTACTGATCAACAACGCCGGATTTTTTATGCCGGGTCAAATTCAAAATGAAGAGGATGGCGTTTTAGAGCGTCAAATCGAGGCTAATTTATACAGCACGTATCATTTGACACGAGCCTTTTTACCTACTTTACAGGCCCAAAAATCAGGCCACATTTTCACCATCTGCTCTACAGCTTCAATTACGGCCTACACTGCCGGTGGATCTTATTGCATCAGCAAGTTTGCCTTATTAGGTTTTACTAAAGTATTGCGAGAGGAAACGAAGTTGCAAGGTATTAAAGTAACAGCCATCTTACCTGGGGCTACTTTAACACCCGCTTGGGATGGAGTGGAATTGCCAGAGTCGCGCTTTATACCCGCAGACGATGTAGCAACGACGATTTATTCGGCATATACGATGAATCCATCGACTGTTATAGAAGAAATACTCATCAGACCACAATTAGGGGATATCGAACTATGAGACCCTGGGATAAATATAGCATCACGGAATTACCTGAAATAGCGGCTAGCCTCATTCGCGAGACAAAAGACTACCCCAATGTGTGGCTGTTTCGTGGGGAAATGGGTGCGGGTAAAACGACCTTAATTAAGGAGATTTGCCACCAATTAGGGGTGGCACAATCTGTCCAAAGCCCCACCTTTTCATTGGTGAATGAATATGTAGATGGCAAAGGTCATCCCGTTTATCATTTTGATTTATACCGATTGAAGAACGCACAAGAGGCTTTCGACATCGGATTAGAAGAATATTTAGACTCTGGAAACTTGTGTCTAGTGGAGTGGCCAGAGCAGGCGGAGGAGTTTTGGACCTTTGAACATCTGGAACTAAATGTCTCCCACGTCGATGACGCGGACCGTAAATTAGAAGTTGTATGGCGAAGATATTAGAGCACAATCCCTTTCAGGAATTACTTTCGAAACAGGGAATCGCCCCATTAGAGGCGATGGCGTGGACGAAGCAGAATGCCCAAAGCATCCGCATCAGTATTCCTAAAGAATCCGATCCGAACGAAAATAGAATTTCTCTGAGCCCACAAGCCGTTGCCTTATTAACTAATAATGGCCACGAAATTGTGATCGAAAAAGGCGCGGGTGAACGCGCAGGCTTCAGTGATTCCGACTATTTACTAGCCGGAGCGAGTGTGAGTGAGGATGTGGCGATGATTTGGCAAAGTGCGTTGACCTTGAAAATCACCCCTCCTTCTATTTCAGAAATAGCGCGTATGAAAGAGGGCCAAGCCTTTATTTCGAGTGCGTCTTACCAGCATTTATCCGCTGAGTTAATCGATGCGATTAATGCCAAAAAGCTGATGGCCATCGGCCTAGAATTCGTCGAAGACAATGGCGGCGGCTTCCCTTTCATCAAAATAATGGCCGAAATAGCCGGACAATTGATTTTGCCCATTGCTACCGATTTGATTCAAAAGAAAAAAGGATTGCTTTTAGGACACGTTACGGGCGTCCCTCCCTGTAATCTCGTACTTTTAGGATCGGGTCAGGTGGTGGAGCAGGTGGCGCGAGCGGCAGCGAGCGCAGGCATTCAGTTCCAAGTTTTCGATAAAGACATATATAAGTTACAACGCCTAAAAGCGGCGCTTGGCTTCCCCATCATCACGCAGGTGATAGACTCGGAAAACCTAGCCAAAGCGCTGCAAGAAGCCCAAATCATCGTGGGTGCCTTGCGTTCAGACAGTGGAATTACCCCTTGCATCGTGACAGAAGAAATGGTCAGCAAACTGAACCCTGGGACGCTAATTCTAGATGTTTGTATAGATCAAGGTGGCTGTTTTGAGACTTCAGAGCCTCGTACGATTCAAAAACCGACATTTGAAAAATATGGCGTCACACATTTCTGTGTACCGAATATCCCATCTCTTGTAGCTCACACCGCTAGTTTAGCGATGAGCAACCTGATGACCTCCTTCATCTTGAAGGCGGGGAAAACGGGAGGGGTAGAAGAAATGCTTTGGCAAGGAAAATCCTTCATGAAAGGCGTATTCTGCTACCGCGGCTTCGTAACACAACCAAGCACCGGAAAATTGTTCCACAAACCGGTCAAAGACATCCAATTATTATTACTAAGTAAGAGTTAAATCATGATCGAAGATTACACAGCCCTTTCGAATGCACCTAATTCCCCGGACTTAAACGGAAAATATTTAGGCCTCATCTCCTCTGATTTCATCAAAGTAGCAGATGCCCTTAAAGAAGCATCCTACCAAATCAAAAAACGTGGATTCTCCGACTTTCCCATCTTTGTAACCTCCCAACGTCCCATCGAAATCGGCCAAAAACTGATCGGCGTAGGCGAATTGCACGAAAATAAGTGGAACTACCACGCTTCCATGATGGAAGAATTTGTGCAGCGCAAACTAATCGCTGAAGAGAATATGGAACTCTTCGTCCAAAACTTCAAAGACATCGAAGAATTCGCGTGCCTTTTCGTGGTGGATGGTCAGTTTACGAATTTTGTGTTTATTCCTTTCCCGGAGGAAGGGTCGGAGATTAGAGAGTAAAAAAGCATAAAGCACTCCAAAAAGAGAGCATAAAGCACAAAGAATAAAGCATAGAGTTGGAATCCCCTGCGGGGATACGTTCAGAAAAATCAACATTTCAGAATTCATCGCCTAAGGCGATACAAACTTTATTCTTTGTGCTTTATTCTTTATGCTTTAAAGATGAAAAAGGATGAAAATCCTGCACCATCTGCGTCAAATACGCCCGATCCAAGTGCGTATAAATCTCCGTAGTTAAGATTGATTCATGGCCTAGCATCTCTTGGACGGCGCGCAAATCTGCTCCGCCTTCGATTAAATGCGTTGCGAATGAATGGCGAAAGGTATGAGGGCTGATTACTTTCGTGATGCCTGCTTTCGCGGCGAGGTCTTTGCAAATTAAGAAAACCATCACACGACTCAAGCCTGAACCACGTCTATTTAGGAAAACTAAATGAGTTGAGTCCTTTTTAACAGGCACAGATGGTCTAATTGATTCTAAATACAGATTCAAATACTTGAATGCATCGCGGCCCGCGGGAACCAGGCGCTCTTTGTCGCCCTTTCCGCGCACTTTAATGAAGCCTTGATCTTCGTAGATATCTTCTCTTTTTAGGCCAATTAATTCCGAAACCCGTAATCCTGCACCATATAAAAATTCGAGCATCGCGCGGTTTCGTACCCCTTCTGGACTGGAGAGATCTGCCTGTTCTAGAATAGCCGTGATCTCGTCAAATGAAAGGGTGTCGGGTAATTTTCGTCCCATTTGGGGATTTTTCACGTGAACGGTGGGGTCCGCTTTTAGCGTGCCGTCGAACACGAGAAATTGAAAGAAAGCACGGATGCCAGATAAAGTACGTGATTGGGTGCTTGCTTCGATGCCTAAGGAATGTAGGTCTTTTAAGAAGGCCAAAATATGGGATTCGTCAACCTGATTTATTGCGACTGGTGAAACAGTTAAATAGGTTTCCAGTTTTTGGATATCACGCAAATAGGCTTCGTGGGAGTGCTTGGATAAGCCGCGCTCAATTTTTAGGTAATCTCCAAAAGACTGGATTTCTGTCTCCCACATATACAATTTGTTGTATGAATCCCGTAAATTTAAAGTAATTACGTATTTTTACACCGCATGTCACCTTATTAATATGGTAAGAAAGAAAATATTGATCCTGAATGGCCCTAATTTGAATTTATTAGGCACGCGTGAACCTGAAATTTATGGAGCACAGACGTTCGAGCAGTTTTTGGAAATCTTACAAGATAAATTTGGGGAGCAATTAGACATCTCCTATTTTCAATCCAATGAGGAGGGAGTGCTCATCAATAAATTGCATGAAGTAGGATTTACATATGATGGTATTTTATTCAATGCAGGTGGATATACACATACTTCAGTGGCTTTAGGCGATGCCGTAGCAGCCATCAAAACACCCGTAATCGAGATTCACATCTCGAATGTGCACGCTAGAGAAGATTTTCGTCACCACAGCTATTTAAGCCCTAAAGCAAAGGGAATTATTGTAGGTTTAGGCCTTCGTGGTTACGAGTTAGGCCTTTATTCCTTTATATAAGCCATGCTATCCTTCTACCCTGGCCCCTCTAAGGTTCATCCAGAGGCCCTTGGATACATTCAAGAGGCTTTTGAGCAGGGTATTGTCAGCATCAACCACCGGAGCGAACGCTTCGAAAAATTGCTGGAAGCGACTTTTCAAGAGCTTCAATACAAATGGAATATTCCAAAAGACTACACCATCTATTTCGTTTCATCCGCCACGGAGGCCTGGGAAATCATCATTCAATCTTTAGTTCGAAAAAAGTCAACCCATTTATATAATGGCGCTTTTGGTAAAAAATGGGCTCATTATGCAGTATCCGTTGCGGAATCATTTGAATTCTCCATAGACCAAAGCCTTGCAGAATTTGCACAGCAAATAGGAACTATTCAGGGTGACACCTTATGTCTGGTCCAAAGCGAAACTTCGAATGGCACAGGTCAAAAAATACGGCGTGCAGATTTTCAACTAGCTGATGATGCCCTCATTGCTGTGGATGCGACTTCCTCCATGGGAGGAATTGAATTACCTTGGAATGAGGCCGATGTCTGGTTAGCATCCGTTCAAAAATGCATTGGTATTCCAGCCGGAATGGGTCTGATGATCTGCTCCCCTAAAGCTTTAGCACGGGCAAAGGAAATGGGACGCATTACCCATTATAATGATGTCTTATTTTTGGAAGAAAACAGACGGCTTTTTCAGACCCAAATGACACCGAATGTGTTAAGCATTTACCTCATTTACCGTTTGACACAGCAGCTGCCTATGCTTTCGGATGTACATCGTAAGACTTTGGCCAAAATGAAAATATGGACAGATTTCTGGGATAATGAAACTGAGTTCAGCTATTTAATTGAAAATCCAGCGTTGCGTTTGCCTACGGTTTTAGCCTTAACAGGAGCACCAGATAAAATCAAACAATTACACCAAATATGCCTAAT
>JBILCC010000173.1:0-3275 GCA_044353355.1 Aquirufa sp. | reverse complement strand
CTTCACGCTCATTCTCTAAGCAAAGTAATTTATCACCCGCTTGCGGTGCACCATTCAGACCTAACACTTGAACTGGAGTAGATGGACCTGCTTTTTTAATTTTGTTACCATGGTGGTCAAACATCGCTTTTACACGACCGTAATTGTCACCGGCTAACATCATGTCCCCTACGTTTAATGTACCCGCTTGAACTAACAAGGTAGTTACATAACCACGTCCTTTATCTAATTCCGCCTCGATCACAGAACCTACGGCTTTCTTATTCGGATTAGCCGTTAATTCAAGCATCTCAGCTTCTAATAATACTTTTTCTAATAAGTCATCGATACCTAAACCAGACTTAGACGAGATTTCTTGGCATTGGTATTTACCACCCCAATCCTCCACTAACATGTTCATGGTAGCTAATTCTTCACGTACTTTGTCCGCATTGGCTCCGTCTTTGTCGACTTTAGAAAAGGCGAATACGATAGGTACACCCGCGACCATCGAGTGATTGATGGCTTCTTTTGTTTGAGGCATGACAGAGTCATCCGCTGCAATTACGATGATAACAATATCAGTTACTTTCGCACCGCGGGCACGCATGGCAGTAAAGGCTTCGTGACCAGGCGTATCTAGGAAAGTTACTTTCTTGCCAGATTTAGTCTCTACAGAGTAAGCACCGATGTGCTGGGTAATACCACCTGCCTCACCTGCCGCTACTTTCGCACGACGAATATAATCTAGTAAGGAAGTTTTACCGTGATCGACGTGACCCATAATCGTAACGATGGGTGCACGAGGCAATAAATCTTCTGGAGAATCCTCCACTTCTACTTCAGCAACGTCAATTTCCTCTTCAGCTGAAACGAAGCTTACCTCAAAACCGAATTCATCTGCAATAACCGTGATGGCCTCTGCATCTAAACGTTGATTAATCGAAACGAACATACCCAAGCTCATACAAGCCGAGATAACCTCGTTCACAGATACATCCATTAAGGAAGCTAAATCTGATGCTGAAATAAATTCCGTCACCTTCAATACTTTTGCCTCCTCATCTTCCGCCATCATACGTGCCTCTTCTGCCTCTGCACGACCTTTACGCTTCTCCCGACGCTTATCAGCTCCGAAACTTTGCTTATTAGTCGCACCTTGCAAGCGAGCCATCGTGGCTTTGATTTGCTCTTGGATGTCTTTATCTGATAACTCTCCTTTCGGTGCTGGTTTAGCGCCTGGAGCTGGTTTCTTATTGAAATCTTTCTTATCACCAGGTTTGCCTCCTGTTCCAGGAACAGATGGAGCTGGCTTTTTCTCCTCCTTGATGATACGCTTGCGCTTGTGTTTCGCGTTATTTCCGCGATCACCTGCCGCAGGTAATTCAATTTTACCTAATACGGTTAATCCTTTTAGCGTTTCTCCACGAGCTTCGATTAACTGGATATCTTCCACCACCTCTTCAACTACTGGAGCAGGCTCGGCAGGCTTAGGTGCTGGCGCTGGCTTTTCTGCAACAGGCTCAGGCTTAGGTGCTGGAGCTGGTGCAGGAGTAGGCTCAGGCGCTTTTTCTACTTTCGGAGCAACTGGATTACCTTTTTTATCCAATTCGATTTTTCCCAAAATCTTCAATCCCACTGCCTTTTCTTCTATAGGAGCTTCTACCACAGGAGCTGGCGCTTCAGGGGCTTTAGGAGCTTCTGCCACAGGAGAAGGCTTTTCAACAACTGGCTGAGGTGCAGGTGCTGGCGCAGGTGCAGCAGCAACTACCGGTTCTGGTGTTGGAGCTGGCTTAGGAGCCTCTACAGAGGATTCTAAAATATGGTTCGCACCATATTCCTTCGCTAACAAGGTCAACTGCTCAAAGTTCAGTTTGGCGTTGGGGTTATTGTCAATTTTGTGACCTTTCGCAGAGAGAAACTGAAGGATCGTAGACGTTCCCACGTTTATTTGCTTTGCTACAAGGCTCAACCGCATTGTTTTTTCTTCTGCCATAAAAAATTACAAAAAACTAAATTCTTTTTATTTAAATAAACTACTCAAACTCAGAACGCAATACCGCTAAGATCTCATCGATCGTACCTTCTTCTAATTCCGTTCTACGCTCTAACTCTTCTTTAGATAAGGCCAAAACTTGTTTCGCTGTATCTAGACCGATCTTATGAAGCTCATCTAAAATCCAAGCCTCAATCTCGTTAGAGAATTCTGTCAATTCCACATCCTCATCATCTAGCTCATCTTTAGGTACATCACGGAATACATCGATTTCGTAACCTACTAATTTACCGGCTAACTTGATGTTTTGACCTCCACGACCAATCGCCATAGAAACCTGATCTGAATTTAAATAAACCGAAATACGACGACGCTCTTTGTCAATCGCCATCGAGTTCAATTTCGCCGGGCTTAAAGTACGTGCCACTAATAATTCTAAATTATCAGTGAAGTTAATCACGTCAATATTTTCGTTTTGTAATTCACGAACGATGCCGTGAATACGAGAACCTTTCATACCAACGCAAGCTCCTACTGGATCGATGCGGTCATCAAATGACTCAACCGCCACTTTCGCACGCTCACCTGGTTCACGCACAATCTTACGAATGGTAATCGTACCGTCGTAGATTTCTGGAATTTCTTGCTCGAATAAACGCTCTAAGAATACCGGAGAAACACGGGATAAAATGATACGTGGTGTACCATTCGCCATTTCCACTTTGTGAATGATGGCCTTGATAGTCTCCCCTTTCTTGAAACGATCTTTTGAGATCATTTCTGTCTTAGGCAACACTAATTCTTTATCTTCGCTATCTAATAAGATTAATTCGCGACCTAAGATTTGGTATACCTCTGAAGTCACTAATTCACCTACTAAGTCTTTGTATTTTTCGTACAAACCTTCTTTTTCAATATCCTTGATCTTTTGGATCAACGTTTGACGAGCGGTTTGAACAACACGACGACCGAAATCCTCTAATTTCACTAGCTCAGCTACCTCTTCACCGATTTCAAAATCGGGCTCGATTAACTTAGCTTCGCTCAAAGGTATTTTGTCGAAGTCCCAAATATCTTCTGAGTTATCGTCTACGATCTCGCGGCTACGCCACATCTCTAAGTCGCCGCTTTCGGCATTGATAATGACATTAAAATTTTCGTCTGCCCCGAATTTCTTGCGAATCATCGTACGAAAAACCTCTTCCAAAACCGCGATCATCGTCGGTTTGTCAATGTTTTTCTCCCGAGCAAAGTCTGAAAATGACGAAATTAATTCAACACTGTTCATTGCTATCTCTTC
>JBILCC010000047.1:0-11095 GCA_044353355.1 Aquirufa sp. | reverse complement strand
ACGTCGCGCCGCCTTTAAAGAAAAAATGTCTGATAAAGGGGTTGGAATCTTTTTCGCTTCTCAAACTCGCCAACGCAGCAACGACACCGAGTTTCAATACGCTCAAAATAAGAACTTCTATTATTTAACTGGATTAGAAGAACCCAATGCTGTTTTATTATTGTTTAAACAGCCCGTTACGCTGTTAGGTAAAACGGGAACGGAATTCATATTTGTCCAAAACCGTGATCCATTCAAGGAATTATGGACAGGAAAAATTTTAGGAGTAGACGGCTTTAAGGCGAAGAGTAAGATGGAAAATGTATTCATCAATGATCAATTTACGAGTTCTTCTTTCTCATTAGCCGGTGTTGATTCTGTATACACCATGTACCGCTCTGAAGGAATTTTTACTAAATACCAAGCAAAGCCAGATCCTTTATCGCGCATGGCTTTGTTAGTGGATAGTTTAGTAATGGCTACCGCTAAGCCTTTGGCATCCAGATCTACATTGAACACCTTAAGAACTTTACGGGGCATAAAATTGCCAGAAGAGATTGCTTTAATTCAAAAAGCTGCTTCTATTAGCGTACTAGGTCATAATGACGTGATGCGTGCGGTTAAACCAGGCATGAAAGAATACCAGGCTCAAGCAATTATGGAATATCATTTCAAAAAAGAGGGTTCAGAATATCCAGGTTATAATAGCATCAATGGAGCGGCTGAAAATGCCTGCGTTTTGCATTATATCACAAATTTGAAGACTATTAAAGAGGGTGAGTTATTATTGAGTGATTGCGCGGCAGAATACCATGGATATTCTGCTGACGTCACGAGAACCGTTCCAGCAAATGGTAAATTTACGGAAGCACAAAAAACCTTGTATGAAATCGTTTTAGCTGCTCAAGATGCAGGAATTGCTGCTTGTAAGGCTGGTGCTCCTTTTGCAGATATTGATGCAGCTTCTCGTGCTGTAGTGAATGCAGGCTTAATTAAATTAGGGATTGCTGCAAATGAGAAAGAGGCGCGTACCTATTTCCCTCATGGAACTTCGCATCATTTAGGTTTAGATGTACATGATTTAGGACCACGTATTTTAGCTCCTGGTGTTGTTGTCACTGTTGAGCCAGGTATTTATATACCAGCAGGAAGTAAATGTGATAAGAAATGGTGGAATATCGGAATCCGTATCGAAGATGATATCTTGATTACAGAGAATGGTAATGTGAATATGTCCAAAGGTTCACCTAGATCAGTTGCTGAAATCGAGAAAATGGCCGCACAAAAATCAATTTTTTAATTTTAATCTCAACAAATTATGTCAACAACAAAAAAAGTAATCGCATTCCTCTTTGCAGGATTGTTTTTAGTTTCCTTTAACTCAATAGCGTTAGAAAATCCAGATGCCATCGTGGGAGTTTGGAAAACAGGTGAGGGCAATGCGATGGTTAAGATCTATAAAAATGGAAATAAGTACCAGGGCAGGGTGGTCTGGTTAAAAGAACCGAATGATCCTGAAACAGGAAAGCCAAAACTAGATAAAAATAACGCAGATGCTGCTGCAAAGACTAAGCCAGTATTAGGATTGATTAATATTTGGGGATTTGTTCCTAAAGAGGATAATCTTTGGGATGAAGGAAATATTTACGATCCTAAAAATGGCAATACCTACTCCTCTACTATGAAATTAATCAACGCTAACTCACTAGAAGTGCGTGGCTATATTGGTGTATCACTCATTGGAAGAACAGATACCTGGACAAGGCAAGTAGCTAAGTAAGTTGTAATAAAAATGGCTCCATTCGGAGCCATTTTTATTAAGGAGAAACAAAGTTTAAACTAAAATTAAAGTAGAGAGGATTCCCCAGTTTGCTTGAAAAATACCGTTCATTATCTTCTTTTCCGTCATATTTATTCATTACGTCAAATCTGTAATTGTAGCGTAATCCGACTTGTGCACTAAACCATAAAAATCCTGTGATTTTTTTGTCCCACATGATTCGAGGCTTAAGCTCGCCACGTTGGATGTAAAATAAATCTCTTTGCGTCGAGGGAATAGGCATAGAGAATTGATTTCCTTCCAATTCAAATCCAACTTGAATCATATTGGAAGTATTAATATTATACCTAACAAAGCCTCTTGCTGGGAGAAGTAATTCCATACCCCATTTGTCGTTAAATGTTTTATTCCAAAATAATACAGGAAAATACATTAATCTACCAGCTCGGTAAGTGCGAGCAATACCCGCTCCAATCATATTTTTCTCCGATTTTTTCCAGCCATATATTCCCGTAGCACTGATGGTGAGCGCATTTGACGTTACTTTTGCTTCTTGATTAAAAAGGCCATTCACATCAGCACTTGCTTGAAAAATTAGAAAATTAGTCTCATTTAGTGGTTTGAAAACAGTTGTATTTAAACCAGCGCTAATGAGGGAGGATTGATTTAATTGTTTAGCAAAAGCATTACTGCCTGGGTTTTCAACTTGAAACTGAGATCCCCAATAATTAGCACCTAGTTGCCAAATAATTTTGTTTGTTGCGACAACGGGAATATTTAATTGTGCTTTAAATACATTTACTTGGCTCACATGCCTATCTTCCAAGGTAGGCAGTGTCTCAGAAATTCGAATGCCTGGCATGTGGAACTCACCCATATATTCATACCCAATACTGATGATTTTTTGGGGTGTTTGGTTGAGTACTTTTTGTGTGCAATATCTTTTTACTCCTTCCGGCTCACCGTAGTTACTATAATCTTCGAGTACTTCTGTACTATCAGTTTGGGAATAGGATAAAAAAGAGGTGAGGAGAAAACAAATGGAGTAGACTATTTTCATATGAAGTGGGTTTTAAAATTGCGTAAATATATTCCAAAATTTGTAGGAAAGTGAAATAGGTAAATAAAAAAGCAGGGCTTACACTATAACTTATGATTTTGATTTGAATGTCTTTTTGCAAATTTTAAGTAGGTATTCCTATGTTAGATTGATCATAGGCAGCATTATTTTCCTTTCGAACTGCTTGATTTTATTTAATATTACTAATTTTACACTATGTTAAAAAGATTAGTACCACTCATTAATGCATTTGGTTTTACAGATGGATTTATTTTTTTTATACGCCGCATTTTTAAAAAAGATGGTCGTTACAGGTCAAGTAGGTACAAGACAAGTATATATCTGAGAAAAAAATATGCAGATAATTTTACTTTTAAACAGGTTTTTATAGAGGGTCAATATAATTTTCATATTCCCTTTATACCTTCAACCATCATTGATGGTGGTGCTAATATTGGACTTGCTTCTGTTTATTTTTCGCACCGTTATCCTAGTGCAAGTATTGTTGCAGTTGAGCCTAGTCTAGACAATTTTAATGTGTTTGAAAAAAATATTGTCAATTTTTCAAATGTCAAATTAAAACTTGGGGGTATCTGGAATGATAATAAGCACCTTTCTATTGTTAATTCTAAAGACAATGACAATGCATTTATGGTGGAAGAGGTCGATGCTTCTACATCGGGCAGTATTCCTGCTTATTCCATCGGATCAATTATGGAAGAAATGAATTGGTCAACAATTGATTTATTAAAATTAGATATTGAAGGTTCCGAAAAAGAAGTGTTTGAAAAAAATTATGAATCTTGGTTACCAAACACTAAAATGATCATTGTTGAAGTCCATGATCATATGCGTAAAGGTGCCGCCAAGTCTGTGTTTACTGCAACAAATAAGTATAATTTTTCGTTTTCAATGAATCACGAAAACCTAATTTTTATGAATTTGGATTTCTAAATTGATTATGTGTCATCAACCATTGCCATTAAATTCCATTATGGCTATTGGATCGCTAAATAATAGGATAGCACAATTGGTGTCAGTTGCTCTTTTAACTAAGGATAAGCTGATTTAGAACAAATTGATCAATGTGCGCTTGCTTTCTTATCTAAAAGCTTAAGCGAGGCCCGGATTTTAACCGGGCCATTAGCCTAAATAAGTGGGAAGGATTGAACCCTTGTGGAATCGGAGGGACTCGAACCCTCGTCCAAACCTAGAGAACTGTTGCTTTCTACACGTTTAGATTTGATTCATTTTCGATGTTAGATAGGTTCAGATCAGACCTTACCTAACACTTATCCTCTGGATACTACTGAACCGTTAGAGAAATCGGATTCAGCGACTCTGCATGTCGACGCTCAGAATCCCCCGTCGGCAGAGTTTGGACAGGGCTGAACGATGGCAATTGGTTAGTCTATCAGACTAAGCAGCCATGGCATACGAAGTATTGCCAGCTATAATTCGAAGGTTTTTTTAACAGGAAATTCCTACAACTCCCGACGTGCTTACAACCGGACTACATAAGCTGTCAAAACCGGTCGATCCCAAATAGAAAGACGAAGGTACAAAAATTACACGGGTAAAGCAGTAGTCTGCTTTATTTCATCCATCACAAATAGGGAGCTAATGTGAGCAACAGAGGGTAAAACCGCCAATTTTTGTTGGTAAAATTGATTATAACTTTCTACATCAGCACTCACCACATTTAAATAGTAGTCAAAGTTTCCAGAAACCAAATGACAGGAAGTTACCTCGGGAAAGTTTAGTATGGCTGCTTCGAATTCACGAAAGTTCTTACGGTTTTGTTTTTCCAACGTCACCTGGCAGTGCACTAAAAGTCCTAGGTTTAATTTTTTTCTATTTAAAAGTGCTGCATAGCCTTGAATGTAGCCCTCAGACTCCATGCGTTTTATTCGGTCGTGTGTAGGGCTCAATGACAAGTTTACTAGCTCGGATATTTCTTTGAGGGTTTTTTGGCTATCATTTTGAATGATTCGTAAGATCTTGTGATCTAATTCATCGAGGTTCGCGCTTTTTGCCATAATCTTTTCGGTTTTCAACTCTGTTAATGAGCGAATGTGTATTTATTTTCTGATATTTTTGAAAATTATAGAAAATATTACTTATTTATATCTAATAGGCAAAATATTTTAGTTCGTATTCTATATTTGTAGTGTATTATACTTCATCAAAGGTAAAGGCCAGCGGATTTTTTTCGGTGGCCTTTCTTTTTAAAAACCATACGATATGATCATAGGTGTCCCTAAAGAAATTAAAATTCAGGAGTTTCGGGTAGGCTTAACTCCGGCAGGTGTTCAAGGTTTAACGGCTAATGGACATCAAGTTTATGTGCAAGCTAGTGCTGGTGAAGGATCTGGTTTATCAGATGCGCAATATGTTGCCTCTGGTGCTAAAATTTTAGCAACAGCCGCAGAAGTTTATTCGATAGCAGATATGATTGTGAAGGTGAAAGAACCTTTGGCATCGGAATTCCCGCTCATTAAAAAAAATCAAATACTATTTACTTATTTCCATTTTGCGGCCTCTCGTGAATTAACCTCTGCGATGTTAAGTTCTGGTGCGGTTTGTATTGCCTATGAAACGGTTGAATTAGCGGATCGCAGTTTGCCTCTGTTAACTCCTATGTCAGAGGTGGCTGGTCGAATGGCGATTCAAGTCGGGGCTTTCTATTTAGGCAAGCCACAAGGTGGTAAAGGGAAGCTATTAGGCGGAGTTCCAGGTGTGAAACCAGCGAATGTATTAGTTTTAGGAGGTGGCGTAGTAGGAATGCAAGCAGCGAAAATGGCTGCTGGATTGGGAGCTAATGTGACGATAATGGATACAAATTTAGCTCGCTTGCGCTATTTAGATGAAGTAATGCCAGCTAATGTTTCAACTCAGTTTTCCACATCACATGCTATTCAAGAAGCATTACCATCCGTTGACTTAGTGGTGGGGGCCGTATTATTACACGGTGCCAAAGCCCCTCATTTAATCAAACGAGAAGACCTTAAGAAAATGGCTCCTGGTACCGTTTTAGTGGATGTGGCGGTGGATCAAGGAGGATGTATCGAAACATGTAAACCTACAACGCACGAGAATCCTATTTATGAAATAGACGGAATAGTGCACTATTGTGTGGCTAATATGCCAGGTGCTGTTCCTCAGACTTCTACCATGGCCTTAACTCAGGCGACATTACCTTACGTTCATCTATTAGCTAACCAAGGTTGGACAGAAGCGTGCATTCAAAATGAAGCCTTAAATAAAGGATTAACGATCTATGATGGAAAATTATTCCATCCGGGTGTTGCGGCTACCTTTAATTTATAAAGGGAAAAACCGTTCGTGAAAATTGACCAAGAATATCTCGTGGGTGGCTCTTGTAATTGCCGTGTATAGCCATCGCAGGTATTCTGGGTCGATTTGTTCTTCTTTTAAATAGCCTTGATCTACAAAAACGGCTGACCATTGTCCACCCTGAGACTTATGAACCGTTAAAGCATAGGCGAATTTCACCTGTAAGGCATTTAAATAGGGATCTTTTCGAATGGCTTCTGTGCGTTCTTTTTTCTTAGGAATGTGGGCATAATCCTCGCAAACGGAGTCATAAAGTTTTTTGTTTGCTTCTTTTCCCAATGCGGATTCCGATGAATGTAAGGTTTCTAAGAGTATTTTTGCCTCAATGAGTGGATGGTCTTCATAATCGCACAGTCGCAAGGAAACATCTAAGAACCGCTGTCCATGCATCTCTTCCTCCCGTTTGATTTTCATAATTTCTACAAAATCCCCATTTGCTAAAAAACCCGCAGGTGAATCTTCGTCCAACCAATGGTAATTATTGCGAACGATCATGAGCAAATCACCACTAGAAATTTCATCTTCTTGATACAGTATCGTTCTTCGGACGAATTCATTTAGTTGAACGGCACTTTTGTTTGATCGGGTCAGTAAAATCGTTTCTTCCTTCCCAAACTTCTTAAAAGCATAGTGCATTCCATCTTCCATCTTTTCTCCCGTCATGCGAAAGATGTCTTTGAAAGATTTGGTATTGAATTGAATGGCTGTTGAATTTGCTAATAACAATTGCCTTAAGGCAGTCGCATTGTATAAAATTCCGGAGTCCAGGTCTTGACGCATGACATCAATTAATTCATGGTCGAGCACCTCCATGTGGAATTCAGAAGAAATATAATCTCTTGAAAGGGCAGGAGAGAGACTTTTACCCACCGGAGGCAATTGTGCCGTATCTCCAACGAAGATTAATTTGTTACCTGTATGTCCATTCTCTGGATTCGTAAATACATATTCGATTAAATCGGTTAACAAGCTATTTGTCCCAAAATCTGATTCATCCGTAATCATCGACGCTTCATCCACGATAAAGACCGTGTTCGTGGCATAATTATTCATGCGCTGAAAACTCAGCGCTCCAGAATGTGGATTACTAACCTGTCGGTAAATTTTTTTATGAATCGTGCTCGCTTTCTTCTTAGCATAATTAGCCATCACCTTTGCGGCACGGCCCGTTGGAGCCATCAATTGGGTTTTATAACCAAAGGAAGGTAAAATCTTAATCAAGGTGGAAATCACCGTTGTCTTTCCCGTTCCTGCATATCCTTTAATAATAAAGGTTAAAGCAGCCCATTCGTCTTTATTGAGCACAAAAGTGCTTAGTTTTTGAAACAAAGACGCCTGAGAGGGTGTCGGTTCAAAAGGGAACTTTTGGTGCAATAAAAAGCTGGGACTTTTATCCGTCGACATACCTCAATCAATTCATTCGAATCTAGGCGATATAGGACGGCGCTAAACTCAATAATTTAGTAATACCTGCTGGATTTTGACCTCCTGCTGTAGCTAAGAAAGGTTGTCCACCTCCGCCACCTTGCACCTCTTTCGCTAATTCACGAATGATTTTGCCGGCGTCTAACCCTTTGGTTTCGACTAGATTTTTTGAGATGGAGATCGCTAAACTAGCTTTACCCTCAATTTCCGCCGCTAAAAGCACGAACAAATTATCTTGATTCTCTTGTAAATCAAAGGCTAAATTCTTCAATGCATCAGCGGTAGGAGCAGAAACTTGCTTCATAATAGAATGAACAGAACCAGTAACGATTTCTTTCAATAAGCTATTTTTCAGTCCAGAGACTTCTTTTTGCTGGTAGGCTGCTACCGTTTTTTGGAGCGCTGAGTTGCTCTCAATTAAGTTTGCTACCGCTTTAACAAGATCTTTCGGCGCTTTCAATAAGTCGTTGATTTCGCTTAATAAAGCCTCTTGTTCACTAAGCAATTCATACGCTTTTTGTGAAGTGATGGCTTCGATTCTGCGAACACCTGTAGCCACAGAACTCTCAGATGTAATTTTGAATAAGCCGATTTCACCTGTAGACGGAACGTGAGTACCACCACAAAGCTCAACCGAGAAGTTCTTGTCGAAAGTGATCACACGAACAAAATCGCCGTATTTTTCGCCAAATAAGGCCATCGCCCCTTTGTCTTTTGCTTCTGCAATCGGAACGTTACGCTCTTCTAACAAAGGAATGTTCTCTGCGATTTTGGCATTCACAATTTGTTCGATTTGTTTGATCTCTTCCTCTGATACTTTTTGGAAGTGAGAGAAGTCAAAACGCAATAAATCTTCGTTCACTAAACTACCTTTCTGTGCCACGTGCTTACCTAGTACTTCTTGTAAAGCCGCTTGCATTAAGTGAGTAGAACTATGGTGATGTGTAATCGCACGTCGACGTAAGGTAGCAATACTTGCCTTCACTGGTTCGCCAGCTAATGTCTCAATACGTGTATCTGATAGGATGTGAACGATCAAATCATTCTCCTTCTTCGTATCTATAACTGCAAGAGAAATACCTGATTTCCCGAATACTAAAACACCAGTATCACCCACTTGTCCACCGGATTCTGCATAGAAAGGAGTCGTTTCTAAAACCACTTTGTATTGAACGCCTGACTTATTTTGAATCTTTTGGTATTTTAAAACTTGCGTTTCAGTCTCATTCGAATCATAACCGATGAAGCTCACTTCGTCCCCTTCATTTACGATTACCCAATCCTCTGCACTTGCGCCTGCATCTTTGCGAGAACGTTCTTTTTGTGCCTTTAGTGCAGCATTAAATCCTGGCTCATCTATATCTAAACCTCTCTCGCGAGCGATTAAGGCAGTTAAGTCGACAGGGAATCCGTAGGTATCATTTAATTCAAACACATCGTCTCCTGATAAGACTTTGCCTGAGCAATCCTCCATTAACTTATCTAAACGCACTAATCCAGAGGATAAAGTACGTAAGAAGGAAACTTCCTCTTCGTAAATTACTTTAGCCACGAAGGCTTCTTGGGAGATTAATTCATCGAAAACACCTTTGAATTGCTGTGCTAATCCAGGAATTAATAAGTGTAAGAAAGGCTCTTTGAAGTCCAAATAGGTATAGCCGTAACGCACCGCGCGACGTAAAATACGACGGATTACATAGCCAG
The DNA here is from genome assembly GCA_044353355.1 of Aquirufa sp. GTDB lineage: Bacteria > Bacteroidota > Bacteroidia > Cytophagales > Spirosomataceae > Aquirufa. Next base: position 1,790 of record JBILCC010000047.1, on the reverse strand, counting down.
CTTTATTGTTAGAAGGCAACTGGCCATCGGCAATACAAAATGCAATGGCACGAATGTGGTCAGAGATAACGCGCATCGCGATATCTGCCCATTTCTCCTCGCCGTATTTTTTACCACTTTTAGCAGCGATATATTGAATAGTGCCTTGGAATACATCCGTATCGTAGTTCGATTGCTTTCCTTGAATCGCCATACACAGACGCTCAAAGCCCATTCCTGTATCTACGTGTTTGTTAGGAAGTGGTACCAAAGAACCATCTGCCATGCGCTCAAACTGCATAAATACGTTATTCCAAATCTCGACCACTTGTGGATGATCCGCATTCACTAAGCTTTTACCCGGAATCGAATCTACTTCGTCTTGATTTCTTAAGTCAATGTGGATTTCAGAACATGGACCACATGGACCCGTTTCCCCCATCTCCCAGAAGTTATCTTTTTTATTGCCATAAATAATGCGATCCTCGCCCACAATGGCCTTCCAAATATCAAACGCCTCTTGATCGAAAGGAACACCATCTTTTTTGTCTCCTTCAAATACGGACACATAAATGCGATCCTTAGGTAATTTAAAGACCTCTGTTAATAACTCCCAAGACCAGGTTAAGGCTTCTTTTTTGAAATAATCTCCAAAAGACCAGTTACCTAACATTTCAAACATCGTATGATGGTAAGTGTCAAAACCCACATCCTCTAGGTCATTGTGCTTTCCTGAAACGCGAAGGCATTTTTGCGTATCTGCGATTCTTTTCGAGGGCGGAGTTCCGTTTCCTAGAAAAAAATCTTTGAATTGCGCCATCCCCGAATTATTGAACAACAGGGTAGGGTCATTTTTTGCCACCAAAGGAGCTGAAGGAACAATTAAGTGGCCTTTTGATTGAAAGAAATCCAAAAATTGTTGACGTATCTCAGAAGAGGTCATGTGTTTTATTGTAAAATGAAAGGAACCTTTGTAGTTTTACTTAGGCTCAGTAAAATGGAAAACAAAATTAAGTCTATTTTTTGAAGAAGCCCATTTTGGGTTTAAAATTATTGATGGAATTAAGCAAGCAATATTATTCAATTTCGGAGGTAGCAGCTATTTTCAAGGTGAATACCTCCAAGATTCGCTACTGGGAGACTCAATTTCCTCATTTATCCCCTAAACGAGTTGGTTCTGGCATTCGTAAATATACCCCAGCTGACATCGAAAAAATCAAGGTCTTGGTAAGTTTGATCGACGAGAGAGGTTTAACGATTGAAGGAGCCAAGCAGGCACTAAATTTCAAAGGAAAAGAAAAAAATCCGAATCAAAATATCATTAATCAACTAACTGATATTCGTGATTTTTTACAAGGGATGAAGGCAGATTTAGACATGGAATAAGCGTAGGTTTCGGAAATTTACTCCGATGACCACCACTTATCCTTTAATCGTATACCAAATCGCCTTGACTTACCTTCCTAAGGTAGGGCCAGTTAAAGGCAAAGAGTTAGCTTGTCTGTATCCCTATTTATCCGACATCTTCAAATTAGCTTCCTATCAACCTTATGCTGCCGATGCTTTGCGGGAAGCAGAAAAGACGGTACAAATTTGCGAAGAAGATCAAATTCAAATTCTTTATTTTGAAGATCTTGCTTATCCCCAGCGAATTAAAGGACTATATGATGCCCCTTTAATACTTTTTAAAAAAGGACAAGTGGATCTAAATGCCCATCGGATCGTGGCCGTGGTGGGAACGCGTCACGCGAGTGATGTGGGGAAAAAGGTAACTGAGGAACTTGTTCAATCTTCGATAAAAGATGAAGTCA
>JBILCC010000009.1:0-30429 GCA_044353355.1 Aquirufa sp. | reverse complement strand
CGCCATCACGTTCGGAGTTTCTGGCGTTTCGAAATTCTTATAATTTTCCCAAAGGCTCGGCAACGAGTGATACGTCCCCACGATACCCTCGTGCTTCTTCATTCGTTCTGACTTCTCTAGCATCGCCTCATTCGCAAACCAAACACCTAGACCGGCAGGCATTCCGAACGATTTTTGGACACTAAAAAAGGCGGAGTCTATTAAGTTGAAATCTAGATTTGGGTAAGGTGCAGACGAAACCATGTCCACCGCCACAAACTTATCTTTATTTGCTTTCTTGATTTTGTGAATCTCAGCGGCCTTCATCTGTACGCCCGAGCTCGTCTCGTTCGCGGTGCAGCAAATCAATTCTGCATATTCCGGCACTTCCACTTCTGATGCATCGAAACCCTCGCCAAACGGCTTGTGCATCGAATTCGCATACTTGTGTAGGTCCTTAGAGAAATCAAAAAACTTCTTTGAAAAAGAGCCATTCACTAAGTGAAAACTCTCGTGTTCCACCGTATTCATGATGATACGCTCCCAAACCTCCGTCGCTGATCCTGTAAAAAGGACCGCGTGGCTCTTAGGCAAGGCGAATAACTCGCGCAATTGCTCATCTGCGTGCTGGTAGATCTTACGGAAAGCCGCGGAGCGATGGGAAATCGAACCGAGATTTAAACGAAAAGCCTCCATATAATGGGACTGTACCGTAGGAAATAAGGCTGCAGGGCCTGGGGTGAAGAAGGTGCTCATATTAATATAACATTCTAAACTTAATGGTATTATCGATCAGCCTTAATTCGCTGACGATTTCATCCGAGTATTCTTTAGCCACATCCGTAATCACGTAACCCGTATTCTCTGTGGTCTTTAAGTATTGACCGATGATATTTACGTGGTATTTGGCGAAGATTTGGTTGATTTGGGCCAAAATTCCCGGCACATTGTGGTGAATGTGTAACAAACGGTGTGCATCCTCTAACGGTGGCAATTGCAATTCTGGGAAGTTCACCGAACCATACGTGCTACCGTTGTTCATAAATTGCAACAGCTTCGCTGGCACAAATTCCCCAATATTTTGCTGCGCTTCCTCCGTGCTTCCACCAATGTGCGGCGTCAAAATAACATTAGGCAATCCACGTAATTCACTCATAAACTCCTCCTCATTCGTCTTAGGCTCATGCGGGAACACGTCGATCGCCGCTCCCCACACTTTACCGATCTTGATCGCCTCCACTAACGCTGGAATTTCGACCACGTGACCACGTGACAAGTTCAAGAAGATCGCATTATCCTTCATCCAAGAAAATTGCTCTTTGCCGATAATATTCGTATTCGACTTACGGCCATCCACGTGTAAACTCACAAAATCTACTTGGGACAACAACTCCTGTAAGCTTTTGCATTTCTTCGCATTACCTAAGGCTAATTTATCGACGATATCATAGAAATACACCTCCATACCCAGCGCCTCCGCAATCACGGAAATCTGCGTACCGATACTGCCATACCCCACTAAACCGATTTTCTTTCCTCTAATCTCATACGAATTCGTAGCCGATTTATCCCAAACACCTGCGTGCATTTTCGTCGATTTCTCGAAGATATTACGCGTTAACATCACCATCAAACCAATCGACAATTCCACAACCGAACGCGTATTTGAGTATGGCGCATTAAACACTGCGATTCCACGTTTCTCACATTCCACTAAATCGATTTGGTTTGTACCGATACAGAAAGCACCCACACACATCAAACGAGAAGCATTCGGGTGTTCCAATACTTTCTTCGTTAAATTCGTCTTCGAACGCAAACCGATGATGGACACATCCTTGATCTTCTCGATTAACTCATCCTCATCCAAAGCGCCTTTCAAAAGTTCCACTTGGAAACCTTCTTTCTTGAATGCATTCACCGCACCTGGGTGCACGTTTTCTAATAAAAGAACTTTGATGCGTGATTTCGGATACGACTGCGCGCGACTTAAACCGTTGATATACAAGAATTCGTCTAAGGATGGGACGATAAAATCCGCCTTATCTGTCACCGCCTTGCGAGACACATTTTCCGTGAAAGCAAAGAACTTATTCGCTAATCCCGACTCACGTAATTCATAATCCGTGATCCCATCACCAATCACGTAAACCTCGCCTTCTAATTGAAGTGATTGCAATAAGCGTACTTTACCTTTATCCTGAGATAATAGATTTTCCGCATCGTAACCGGTAATATTTCCTTCCGCATCATAGGTGAAGGTATTCGCGTATACGTTCTCCGCTGGAATACCCATCTCGTTTACTACGGGAACAATAAAGTCCTTGAAACCAGAGGAAACGATTAAGATTTGTGCGGCATTTTCTTCTAGAAAATCCTTATTGCGCTTAAATGACTCCGAGATTTTTCCTTTTAAAAAGACGATCAATTGATCTACGTGCGAGCGATTCGCTGGCAATAAAGCGACGCGGTCGCGTAAGGAATCGGCGAAAGAATAGGCACCTGCCATTCCTTGGTCGGTGATATCTTTGATCTTTCCCACGATCTCCGCTTGCTTCGGATTTCCCTGAAGCGCGATTCTCGCTAATTCATCGAGCCCCTCCACTTTCGTGAATGTGCTATCGAAATCGATGACAATTTTTAAAGGTTCTGCTTGAGCTGTAGGCATAGTATATTTTTCTAAACGCTTTTTTTAAACCAATATTCGGTGCGATTCTCCGACCAAGTATAACCCTGGTAATTCTTCGGATAAAATCCGCAATGCCCTCCTTTTTCCTGTGCGTCTAATTGGACAAAGTCCAAGGTTTTCACAAAAGATTCCGGAATACATTCCGCCGATAAAAATGGGTCATTTTTTGCATTCACGATTAAAGTGGGTACATTAATCTGATCCAAAAAATACAAGGAGCTACTCTTTTCGTAATAGTCTTCCCCATTTTTAAACCCATGTAAAGGCCCTGTGATCACATCGTCAAAATCCACCAAACTCTTAATCGAATCAATCATCTCCACGGTAATATCCTGAGGATAGCGCGCGGACTTTTCCTTGACTTTTTTAATGAGAGTTTGTAGAAATCGATGAGTGTAGAGTCTGTTTTCCCGCTTAGCTAATTGCTTGCTACTCGATGAAAGGTGCAAAGGTACGGAAAATGCAACAGCTTTTCGAATCATTTCAGGAGGATTTTTACCTTGTTCGCCTAACCATTTCAAGGTCAGATTACCTCCTAAACTAAAGCCTGCAAGGTAAATGTCTTTCGCACCACGTTCAATAGCCAGCTGAATAATAAAGTCCAAATCATCCGTCGCCCCACTGTGGTAAAAACGTAGATTCTTGTTAGGCTCGCCTGAACAGCTGCGGTAGTTCCAGGCCAGCGCGTTCATCCCTTTCATCTTGTGTATTAAGCCCGTCACATATGGGCGATCACTCGATCCTTCTAAACCATGGGAAACAATTAATAAAGGCCTCTCCGATAGTTCTAGGCCGTACCAATCGATATCTAAGAAATCCTGATCCGGAGTCGTTACCCGCTCGCGCCTTGGCATATCAGAAAGAGTCACTTTCCGAAAAAGGGAGGGATATATACTTTGTGTATGCCCGTCCGGTAACCAAAGTGGCGGGGTGTAATTTTCTAACATTAAATGAAGAAATCAGGCAATAATTGGTTTTCTGGTGTATTCGGATTCACGCGATACTGTGAGAAATCCGTCACTCCTTCTGCACTTAATACCTCCTCGTCGATATAGAAATTCCCACTAACCGTCTTTGCATCCTTTTGTAAAATAGCTGAAGCCGCATCCGCCATAATCGTTGCCTTACGGCCTAATTGCATCATCGACGCATTACCCACCGCGAATTCGATAGCAGCTGTTGCAATAATCGTTTTAGGCCAAAGAGAATTAAATGCCACTTTCCCCTTAAACTCAGACGCCATTCCCAGAGTACATAAAGACATTCCAAATTTGGCAATCGAATACGCCACGTGATTCTCAAACCAACGCGCCTCCACATTCAAGGGCGGTGAAAGTGTTAAAACATGTGGATTTTCTGATTTCAATAAGTGAGGTAAACAAGCCTGAGCACATAGATACGTTCCGCGCGTGTTCACCTGATTCATCAAATCGTATTTCTTCATCTCTGTATTCAAGGTCCCGGTCAATTGAATAGCAGAAGCATTATTGATCAAAATATCAATACCACCAAAGGTGTCGACGGCTAATTGAACCGCTGCTAAAACCTGATTTTCGTCACGAATGTCGACCATGCAGGCCAAAGCCTTTCCGCCAGCCGCCTCAATTTCTGCCGCAGCGCTGTGAATTGTACCTGGTAATTTAGGATGGGGCTCTGAGGTCTTAGCCGCAATAACGACGTTTGCGCCCTCTGAAGCTAATTTTTTCGCAATCTCTAGTCCGATTCCTCGTGATCCGCCTGTGATAAAGACCGTCTTATTTTTGAAGTGCATATAGTTCTTATTTTTTCTTCATCTAAATTACGATTTTCTTTCAAAGACAGATACATTTTAAACTTTTGCATTGTACTTTTGTGAATTAATAATCACGCTTAAGACAGAAATGATATTACCTTTTAAATCCGTCAGCCTTTCACACCGTACAGCGCCGCTCGCCATTCGCGAGATGTTAGCGTTAAACGAGGACGAGAGCAAAGGATTTTATGTGAAGTGTAAGGATCTTTTCGGGCTAAATGAATTATTAATTGTCTCTACCTGCAACCGCACGGAGTTCTATTACACGTCTGATCGCGATATCTCGACCGACTTAATCAAGGCTTTCTTAATCGAAAAAGGCTTAACGAACACCGCAGAATACCTGGGTTATTTCAAGCAAATGGACGAAACTGAGGATTCTCTGCGCCATTTATTTGAAGTAGCAACCGGCTTGCAGTCAAAAGTAGTAGGGGATTTACAGATCCCGAACCAAATCAAGAAAGCCTACCAACAAGCGGCAGATTTAAATATGGCTGGTCCATATTTGCACCGTTTGATGCATACTATCTTCTATTCTAACAAGCGTGTAGCCCAAGAAACTTCGTTCCGCGATGGAGCAGCTTCTGTTTCTTATGCGACCGTCGCCTTAGCAGAAGAACTTTCCCAAGCACTTCCTCACCCGAAAGTCTTAATCCTAGGATTAGGCGAAATCGGTTTAGATGTGTGTAAGAATATGGAAGAAAAGGATTTTGCAGAGTTCACGATTATGAACCGCACCATCGAGAAAGCAGAGAAGATCGCCGCTGGAAAAGAACTTTTCAGAGTCGCTCCTATCGCTGACTTGTGGAAAGAAATCGCCGCTGCTGACATCATTATCTCGTCTGTTCGAACGGATAATCCAATAATCACGCAGGCAGAAGTAAAGAAATTGCAATTATTATCCTTTAAATACTTTATCGACCTTTCTGTACCGCGTAGTATCGAAGATGGCATCGAGAAAATTAATGGAGTTCTTTTATATAATATTGACACCTTGAAGGAGCGTGCGGATGAGGCTTTGGCTACCCGCCTTGGTTCTATTCCAGATGTACGTACCATCATCGAAGAGAGCATTGTTAGCTTTAATGATTGGTCTAAAGAGATGGAGGTTTCGCCTACCATCCACAAATTGAAAAATGCGCTGGAGCAAATCCGCAAGGAGGAGATGAACCGCCATATGAAAGGTTTGACGAAAGAAGAGACCGAAAAGCTGGAGAAAATTACGGCTGGTTTAGTCCAAAAAATCATCAAACAACCCATCATCCACCTAAAAGCCGCTTGCAAGCGTGGCGATTCCGATAAAATGGTGGATGTCTTGAACGACCTGTTCAACCTAGAGAGTTTCGAGGAAATCGAATCTTAAATCTTCCCTTATGAATAGCGAGATTCTCCAAAAGCTGGCCCGCTATTGCGCCTACCAAGAAAGATGCGTCCAAGAATTGGAGCAGAAGATGAAGACTTTTGAGGTTTCTCCGGCTGAATATGCTGAGTATTTAAACTGGCTTCGAGAAAATAATTACCTGAACGAAGCGCGTTTTGTCGAAATCTTCGTCCGCTCGAAGTTCAATCAAAAAAGCTGGGGTCGCACGAAAATCAACTATGAATTACGCAAGCGTGGAATTTCAGCCTCTCTTTTAGCTTCCGCTTGGGATGGCATCGATAATGCGGATTATATCGAGAAAGCCCGTGCTATTTTACAGAAGAAAAAGGAGGAGATTAAAACGGGTACTTCCCCGCAGCGCTACCAGAAATGTTATAATTTTGGACTATCCAAAGGATACGAATCTTCCCTGGTTCGCGAGCTATTGAAGCCTCTATTTGCATAAAAGCAAATTTTTCCTACCTTTGGCATATGCATTCACACGCAATCAACTATTTAACAGGGTATTATTACGCAGGTTATTACAAAGCTGCCTAATCGGTTATATAGTTTTTTGTCAATTATATCAGCCGACTTTATGTCGGTTTTTTGTTTTATGAGCTTTCAAATTACAGCGGCGAGCCGCTTAAACAGCGTGGAGGAATACTATTTCTCCAAGAAATTAAAGCAGATTGCGGCTTTAAAGGAATCTGGCGTACCTATCATTAACTTAGGTATTGGATCTCCAGACTTAGCGCCGTCATCTGAGACCATCGCAGCCTTAACCGAAAGTGCGGCTAACCCTTCGCATCACGCCTACCAAGGTTACCAAGGTATTCCGGCATTGCGCGAGGCTTTCGCATCATTTTACGCTACCCATTATGGAGTAACAGTCAATCCTGCTTCTGAAATTCTACCTTTGATCGGGTCCAAAGAGGGCATCATGCACATCGCCATGGCCTATCTAGAAAAGGGTGACGTGACTTTGATTCCTAATCCGGGCTATCCTACGTATTCGGCGGCTTGTTCATTAGCAGGTGCGACCGTGGAAAACTATGAATTATCGGCGGCGAATGGCTGGCTGCCAGATTTAAAGGCATTAGAAAAGCGCGATTTAACAAAGGTGAAAATCATGTGGGTCAATTACCCGCACATGCCTACCGGTGCACAAGCAACGGTGGAATTCTTCACCGAGTTGCGCGATTTCGCTATTCGCCATTCGATCTTATTAGTGAACGACAATCCCTACAGCTTCATCCTGAACGAAAAACCGATGAGTATGCTTTCGATTCCGGGGATGCAAGATGTCGCGATCGAATTAAATTCCCTTTCTAAGTCCCACAATATGGCGGGATGGAGAATTGGGGCGGCTTTTGGGAAAGCAGAATTTTTAGCACCAGTATTGAAGTTCAAATCCAATATGGATTCTGGGATGTTCTTACCTTTGCAACAGGCGGCGGTGAAGGCGCTTTCTGCGGATAGCGCTTGGTTTGCGAATCAAAACCGTATCTACCGTTCTCGCCAGAAACTCGTATTTGAGCTTTTGGATTTAATCGATTGTGTGTATGATCCGGCGCAGTCAGGGATGTTTGTTTGGGCCAAAATCCCAGCTTCATTCGCCTCTGGCTACGAATTATCAGATAAAATTTTAGACGAAAACGCGGTGTTTATTACGCCGGGTGGAATCTTCGGAACACAAGGCGACGGCTATATCCGCGTCTCGCTTTGTGCCCAAGAATCCGTTTTCTCACAAGCGATTGATCGCATCAAAAACCACAGCAATGGCATCTCCTAAAGTAGGCATCATCGGTATCGGATTAATAGGTGGATCCATCGCACTCGGTCTTCGCAAGAGTGGCTGGGCATCCGAGATTGTGGGTATCGATACCAATCCCGAACACCAGAAAAAGGCCCTCTCCCTAAGACTTGTCGACCGCATCGCCACTTGGCAAGAGGCCATCGACCAAGTGGACGTCTTCGTTTGCGCGATTCCAGTTGACCTGTTAGTAGCGCTGATTCCATCCGTATTAGATGCGCTAAAACCCGGACAAGTGATCATTGAGGTAGGTTCTACGAAAACTCCTGTTTTCGAGGCTTTACAAAACCACCCCAAAAGAGCACAATTCGTTTCCACTCACCCGATGGCCGGAACAGAATTCTCTGGCCCTGAGGCAGCCGTGCAAGGCTTGTTCGTGGGAAAAAGAGGTGTTATTTGCGACAAAGAACTCAGCGATCCCGCTACCGTTGCCTTAATCGAAGATTTATACCAACGCGGCTTAGAGATGAACCTCATCTATATGGGATCCATCGAGCACGACATGCACACGGCCTATATTTCGCACATCTCGCACATCTGTTCCTTTGCCTTGGCAAATACCGTATTAGAGAAAGAAAAGAACGAAGCACGCATTTTCGAATTAGCCTCCACTGGTTTCGAATCCACCGTGCGTCTAGCAAAATCTTCCCCAGAAACCTGGAGCCAGATTTTCCACCAGAACCAAGAGAATCTGCTCGACGTTTTGGACGAATACATTAACACCCTATTGAAATACAAGGGCCTAATGCTTTCTGGCAGCTATGAAAAACTGAAAGAAGAATTAGGAAAGGCGAATGATATCGGACGAATCTTAAAAGGATAAAAAAAAGCCCTTGCAGTTTGCAAGGGCTTTTTCATTATCTAGAGCGAATACTCATCGGCTTCCACGTATTATTTTTGGAATCCATATCCGGGAAGGAATGATCCGGATCGACCACCACCGATTTAATCGGAAGCTTCGTCGAAGTGCGGAATGTCCAGCTAGAACCTCGCTGCCAAATCTCCACCGGGAACGTAAAACGCTCTTTTTCTCCGCTCGTTAATTCCACTTCCACGACAGCTGGCATCGCCATCTTGTCTAAGTTTTCGATCGTAATGACAGCACCCTTTGCAGGATCTTGTTCTACGTAATCTACGTCTTTCACCGATTGATCTAGTTTCCAAAGTTCATAGAACCAAGCTCTCCAGAACCAACCTAAATCCTCACCAGCACCATCTTCCATTGCACGGAAGAAGTCCATTGGAGTCGGGTGTTTAAAAGCCCATTTATTAATGTAATTTTTAAAAGCATAATCAAAACGATCAGCACCTAAAATATTTTCACGCAAGATACGTAAGCCAAAACCAGGTTTACCGTAAGCCTCCATTCCTAAATTACGGGTTTGAATCACATCAGGAATCGACATAATTGGATCTGCGGTTTCGCGGAAAATCGATTTCGCCATCGTGTGCATATCAAATTTACGGTTCTTGTATTCGCCCTTATTGAAAGCATCCGTCGAATAGAAATTGATAAAGGTATTGAAACCCTCATCCATCCAGGCGAATTTACGCTCATTAGATCCTACGATCATTGGGAACCAGTTATGGCCAAATTCGTGATCCGTCACACCCCATAATGAAGCTGTTTTATCTCTGTAACCACAGAAAATAATTCCTGGGTATTCCATTCCTGAAACGATACCTGCTACGTTCGTAGCTACCGGATAAGAGTATTCATATAACCAATTTGAATAATGCTCAATCGATGCTTTCACATATTCAGTCGAACGTGCCCATGCATCTTTTCCATCAGATTCTACTGGATATACAGAAACGGCCATCGATTTCTTACCACTAGGCAAATTGATGCGGCAAGCGTCTAAGATAAATGCTTTCGATGAAGCAAAAGCTACGTCACGCGCATTGTTACACTTAAACTTCCACGTCAAACGGTCTTTTGCCGGACGAGAAGCTGGATCTGTCACTTCAGCCGCTGAACGAATTACTACGGTTGTCTCTGAATTAGCGGCAACAGCCCATTTCTTCACTTGATCAGCCGTGTACACTTCTGAAGGATTCAATAACTCTCCTGAGCCCACCACGATGTGAGAAGCCGGTGCATTGATGGAATACTCGAAATTACCGTATTCTAAATAGAATTCTCCCGCACCCAAGTAAGGCAATACGTTCCATCCTTCGATGTCATCGTACACACAAACACGTGGAAACCACTGTGCAACCGTGTAGATCGCACCATTCTTTGTTTGCTGGATGCCCATTCTGTCCGAGGCATTCTCCGGAGAAGTGAACGAATAAGCTATTTTGATTTTCGCCGTTCCTACTTTTTCCGCTAATGGAGACGCTAAACGGATCTGCATCCGCGTGTCCTCTACAATGAAATTAGCTGGCTTTCCATCGATCGTAACACTTTCGATTTTGTAACCACCATCAAACGCTAAATTACCAAAACGTCCACCTGAAATAGGCGTCGTCTTGCCTCCGCGAGACTGGGTATTAAAGCTGTTTTGGTCTAATTGTAACCACAAAAAGGGTAATTTATCTGGCGAATTATTTTTATAAGTAATTTCCACATCGCCCGTGATTTTGTTCGCCACATCATCTAATGAAACGGCAATCTTATAATCAGCCGAGTTCTGCCAATAACCTGGTCCAGGAACACCAGCTGCAGAACGCATTGGAGAAACAGGTCCATAATTCCAAAGCGGGTGAAACAATTCATACGCTGAATACTTGCTTTGAGCTAACGCAACAGTCGATAATAACAACGCTAGACCCAGAAATAGGTGTTTTTTAAACATTTTAGTTCTTATTTATTCTCAAAAATAGTCAATACTTCTTCATCCATCAAACGTTTTGATAATCCTAAAGCCTTAGGCACTTCGTAGTGGTAGAAGAATTTCATGGTGTGGATCTTATCTGTATAGAATGCTTCGTCCTCTTTGCTTAAGCCACCTTTTGCTAAGGCAGCCGCAGCTACGTGACCTTGCTTTAACCATTGCCATGCCACCGTAATTAGGCCGAATAATTCCATATACAAGGTTGAATCCGCTAAGAATACATCGATTTGGCCTTTCATCGCAAAGCCTAACTTATGCATCGTTACCTGAGTTAGATTCTCTAATTCTTTCTCTAACATAGCTGCGTATTTCGCTAAGCTTTCGTGTCCTTTTGCTAGCGCGATATCTGCAAAAACTAATTTTCCCAAAGTCTGTAATGCCGCTCCATTGTTCGCCGGAATACCGCGACCTAATAAAGTTAATCCGTGAATACCGGTTGTTCCTTCGTAGATAGACATAATCCGTACGTCACGCGCCATTTGCTCTAATGGGAAATCTTCGGTGTAACCGTAACCTCCTAATACTTGTAGACCTTGGTTAACCGCTAAGGTTCCCATTTCAGCTGGATATGTTTTCGCTACGGTGGTCATTAAGTCAAGCATCATTTGTGCTTCTTTTTTCTCCTCACCCTCTAAGCTTTTCGCTAAATCATCCCACATAAAGCATTGGAATAAAAGACCCATAGAGCCTTCCACAATCGCTTTTTGGAAATACAACATACGCTGTACATCTGGGTGATTTTTAATCAATGTAGGAGGCGTGTTCGGGTCTTTGTTTGTTAATAAACGACCTTGTGCGCGCTCCTCAGCATATTGCTTCGAAGCATGGTACGCAGCAGATGCGATGTAAGCTCCACCCATACCCACGCCTAAGCGGGCTTCGTTCATCATTTGGAACATATAGGACAATCCTTTATTCGGTTCGCCTACTAAATAGCCAATGGAATTGGCTTTATCACCAAAAGAAAGGTGAAGGGCAGGAGTGGCTTTTTGGCCCATCTTATGATAGACGCCTAAAGAAACCACTTCGTTATTCACTAATGCGCCATTTTCAATGCGCTTCTTAGGTACTACGAAAAGGGAAATCCCTTTCGTTCCTGCAGGAGCACCCTCTAAACGGGCTAAGACTAAGTGAATGATATTTTCTGAGAAGTGATTATCTCCCCCTGAAATGAATATTTTTTGACCTTTTATGGCATAAGTGCCATCGCCTAAATCCTTGGCAGAAGTAGAAGCGTCATTTAAGGAACTACCTGCCTGTGGCTCAGTCAAACACATTGTGCCCGCCCACTTGCCAGAAAGCATATTAGGGACATAGGTATCAGCTAATTCTTTCGAACCAAAAGAAGCAATTAAATGGGCTGCCCCGTGGGATAATCCCGTGAACATCACTGCAGAATTATGTGCTGCACCGCGAATAAATTCGTGTGCCCCACCGATCATCGAAGGTACTTGTTGACCTCCATGTTCTAAATCAAATGTACAGCCTATCATACCCGATTCGCCCATCTCCTTCATATAAGGCTCAATTCCCGGGTGAACATGAACGATACCATCCACTAATTCAGCTGCTTTGCGATCTGAATCCACGTAGATAGGACGTAAGTATTTCTCAGCGATGGCTTCCGCTGAGTCTAATACCATAGTAAACATGTCTGGGGTATAATCTGCGTAACGAGGATAATTACACAGAGAAGCTGTGTCAAAAACCTCGTTTAAAATAAAGTCTAGGTTGCGACGATCGTATTCTTTTGCCATTGTTATAACGTTTAGGTTGGAACAAATTTGCAGAGAAAAAATTTATTATGCAAGCATACTAGTTTTATAAATTTTGCCTGATTTTTTGCCTTTGAAAATACGATTAAGGAACGGGATCATGTCCACTTCCTCCCCAGGGATGGCAACCACTCAATCGCTTGATTGTTAGCCTCAATCCTTCTATGAGCCCGTGCTTTTGAAGGGCTTGTTTAGCATATTCTGAACAGGTAGGTGTGTAGCGACAAGAATTAGGCAGAAAGGGGGATATCAGGCCCTGATAAATTCGAATAAGGACAAGAAACAAGAAAACAAATATCCGCTGGAACATGAGGTTTGAAATAAGGCCTTTTCTGATTAAATTGCTCTTAAATTTAACAAATACATTTCGCAATTTCGCATATGAATCGTAGGTCTTTGGCTCTTGGTATTTTCGCAACCTTATTCTGTATGGCCTCCTGCAATAATATCCCAGGTCATTTTTTTACCAAAAACAGTGCCGCTGAAAAAAGAAACGACAGCATTGCTCGTTTATTTGACCCTAAGATCGCCCAACAAAAAGCCATTAAGTTAGACACCTTCTTTAAAGCTCTTCAAAAGAATACCGGTTTTAATGGAACGGTTTTAGTCGCGCAATACGGTAAAATCATTTATAAAAGAGCTTTTGGCATTGCTAATAATTTCACAAAAGCACAACTAAATACACGAACGCCCTTTCAATTAGCTTCTGTCTCGAAGCAATTCACCGCAGTCTCTATCCTGCAATTAATGGAACAAGGAAAACTGAAGCTGGATGATCGAGTGGAACAACACATCCCAGGCTTTCCATACGATTCCAGTATCACCATTCGCAGTTTATTGACTCACAAATCTGGACTTGCTAATTATGCTTATTGTTTAGATAAATATTATGACAAGAAAGCTCCCTTAACAAATGCTAAAGTCGTTGAACTCTTTGTTAAGATCAAACCAGGAATTGATTACCACCCGAATCGCCAATTTCATTATAACAATACCAATTACATATTACTTGCCTACATCGTAGAGCGTGTAAGTGGCAAAGGATTTAGAGAATACGTAAAAGAAAATATATTTACACCAGCGGGCATGAACGAGTCTTTCGTATATGATCCTCAGCATCCTGAATTACTAAAAACATCCGCTACCGGATATCAACCCAAACGTTCAGGGCTTGCGGTGGTCGGATTCGATCATTTAGATGGCGTAACGGGTGATAAAGGAATCTATTCTACTGTAGAGGACATGTTTCTTTGGGATCAGGCATTAAATTCTGAAACAGTTGTCAAATTAAGTTCTCTAGCGGAAGCATTCACTCCCCAGCACACGAAGCCTAAGGTTTTAACGACAAACTACGGATTAGGTTGGCGTTTAAAGCAACTAGAAAATGGCGAATGGCTAACTTATCACACCGGTTGGTGGCACGGATTTAAAAACTATTATTTACATAATCAAAAAGACAATTCAGCCATTATTATTCTTGGCAATATGGCGAATCATTCTTTGGCCAAAGTCAATATCGTACAATCTATCTTATATCCTGAAAAAGCAAAGTATTTCTTAAAAGGAGAAAATCTCCCAGCAGAGAACGAAGCCGCAGGAGGAAACTAAATTAACATACTATGAAAAACGTTTTTTTTGCACTTTTTTGCCTTGTAGGTTTATCTGCATTCGCTCAATCAGAAGACGAAGGAATCAAATCCGCCATCAATTCTTACACGGAAGGTTTCACTAAAGGGGATACTGCTAGTTTAGGACGTGCTTTTGCGAGCAATGCCTTACTAAGAAATCTGAATACATCCACTGGTAAAATAGCAGACACACCCTTGCGCAAATTTATCTCTGGCATGCCTGCTGGTGGTGCAAAGGCTACAGGAGCACTCGTAAACTATTCTTATGCAGGAACCTCAGCTGTCGCTACGGTGGAATTCAAGTTCGATGACTTTAAATACATTGACTTGTTAAGTCTGATGAAAATAAACGAAGAATGGAAAATCGTTTGCCGTGTCTACAGCCGCGTGGGTTTAGATGTTTCGGTTGCGAGTAGCCAAGGTTCGAAAAGTGGTACTACCAAAGCTGCTCCAGCGCCAGCAGCTAAAAAACCGAATGCGGCGGCGGTGAAGCCTAAGAAGGATGATGGATGGTGATCATTTGTAGTATCGTAGCCTAAAATGTTATTGCATAAATATTTTTGGCTACGATACTTCAAATATTCTCTAAAAAAGAGAATAAAAATAAAGTGCTCCGTAGAAAACAGGTACTTGTGCCATTTTCTAGGGGCACTTTTTCTACCTCAGATAATTGAAGGGAAGAGCCTCAGTTCATGGTAAATAAAAGACCCGAAGCCGAGTCTTTTCGCCAGGAAAAAGGAGACTTCGGGTCTTTTATTTACCAGAATATAGGCCCTTTGCCAAGATATTTCTCCGCAATCGGCTTATAATATTCCTTCAATTCCTCATAAACCGGGATCACCGGGGATTTAGTATACAAATCGTATTGATTAAAATCACGAATCCATTCGAGGTATTGAGCATCTTTAGCATTCAATAAAGCTTTGTAGCTGCCGCCTGAGTGCCACGGATAGAAAGAGTGGTAACGTATCATAGCCATTCCTGCTTCTGGGATGGTGTTTTCTTTGTGATTAGTTAATACTTGGAATAAATATTCATCATGTCCCCAGGCGAGGTGGACATTATCTAAACCGCAGCCTGCTTCGTAAATACCTAAGTCGGTATTATAACGAGGGTCTTGCATGTCCGGATTTAATGCGTTGAATTCTGGATAAACGCAAGAGTCTGGTAGTTTACAACCTACAACGAATACATCGCCTACTAGGCCCCATTGTTCTGCTTGCGAGGTACCATCTTCATCAGATCCGAAAAGGTACATGGCTTTGCCTAAATCATGAATTAGACCTACTAACTGCATCCAATCAGGGCGATTGTCCGCACGCATACCTTCGGCAGATTGCAAGAGGTGAATAATATTAGGGAGATTTAAATCTGGATCGGAAACATCGACAAGGACGTTTAAGCGCTCCATCATTTCCCATAGGTCCATCGGACGTTCAAAAGTGAGGTATTTAGCCTTCATACGTTGAACATATTCGTATGTTTGGCGAGAACGCATTTTACGGTAGTGCTCTTTTACAGCGGCGGTTATATCACCTTGATCGTAATTTCTGAATTGCTCTTTTTCTTTAACAGGGGTTTCCATAGTCCTAGATTTTGGAACTAATTTACTGAAAGCGATGGAAAAATAAAATTATGCCTTCAGGAATAATAGAATGATAGCACTTGCTAACATTAAAAGACCCATCACAAAGAAGATAGATGGATTTAATCCTGGTACCGTATTTTCGGCTAATGATGCCTCATAAGGGTTCTCTGACAAGTAACGAACGGGGATTTCTTGCCCTATTTCGCATGTTTTAGCCAAACCTTTATCTGCTTCTCGTCTAAATTCTAATCCATTTACGTAGTAAGAGACGATAGGGAAATAAATGGGAAACCGACCGCTGTGGTCATCACGAGAATAACGTTTCGAGATTTCAACGATTTTACCGTAAGTCATCTTGGAGTTGTGCACCCATTGCTTACGCTTTTTGAAAAGGACAAATCCAAATCCAATCAATACCACAGAAATCAACGTGAACGCACCCAAGAACAAGGGCATCGATCCGTGAAATTCGCCAGTAGGCCGAGCTGATATTAATAAGATTCCAAACATAAAAGGGGTGCTGAAAACAATTCAACAGTCAAAAAAACGACAAATAATACTGATTATCAAATAAGTAGCGTTTGCATCAATTTTGAGTTTAAGTTGTATTTTAATAGGATAAAATAAGATTTTTGTATTATTTGAAAAAACTAGATTCAAAAACAGACTGATCTTTGAAAAAAATGGCAGAATTACTAAAAACAAGTGTTAGGAAATCGACAAAATAGCCCAAAAATATATTTTCAGAAAATTTTAAATATCAGACAAATTTGTATTTTTGGTCTCTCTAAACCTCAAAAAGATGAAAAGTAGCGTAAAATTCCAACTCATGTCCATGATGTTCCTGATGTTCTTCGGATGGGGCGCCTGGTACGGCCAAATGAGTAAATACTTACTCGATAATTTACATGCAACGGGCGACCAAGTGGGGAACGCCTATACCACTTTTGCCATAGCCTCCATCTTTGCTCCCTTCTTTGTGGGCTTAATTTCTGACCGATTCTTCGCAGCCCAAAAAGTGATGGGCTTTTTGAATATACTGGGTGGCGTTATCCTTTATTTTTTAAGTTTAGAGAGGGATCCAGAGACCTTCTTTTGGTATATTTTGGCCTACACACTTTGCTTTGCTCCTAATTTAGCTTTATCGAATTCGATTGCGATGAACCAAATGTCCAATCCAGAGAAAGAATTTCCAAGCATTCGGGTAACCGGAACCATCGCTTGGATTGTGGTAACGAATATCATTGGCTTTTATGCGCTAGGAGATAAGGTGGCTATTTTTGAAATAGCAATGTACACTTCGTTCCTGTTAGGAATCTACTCCTTTACTCTACCGAATACACCTCCTAAGGCCGATAAGAATGCATCAGTCGCACAAATTTTGGGCTTAGATGCGTTGAAATTATTCAAGGATCGCTCCTTCTTGATCTTCTTCATCTCTTCCATTTTGATCTGCATACCTTTGTCCTTCTATTATGCGATGGCAAATCCTTCGTTAACGGATTCCCACATGAGCAATGTGGAGAATAAAATGTCCTTAGGACAGGCATCTGAGGTGATATTTATGTTGTTGATTCCGATAGCCTTTACGCGCTTAGGAGTGAAGAAGATGCTTGTGGTGGGATTAGTGGCGTGGATTATTCGATTCCTTTGCTTCGGTTATGGAGATGGAATTTCGAGCGAATGGATCTTGTACATCGGAATTATCTTACATGGAGTTTGTTATGATTTCTTCTTTGTGACAGGACAAATATATACAGACCAAAAAGCGGGCGAAAAAATCAAAAATTCAGCGCAAGGCTTAATCACTTTTGCCACCTATGGCATCGGAATGGGTATCGGCTCGAAGCTTTCTGGCATCGTTCTCGATTACTACACGGTAAATGATGTGAAGGATTGGCAATCGGTTTGGATGGTGCCGGCTGCCATTGCAGGCGTGGTATTGCTACTATTCGTATTCTTCTTTAGCGAGGCTAAAAGTAAACCTACGTATTCTTAATCTTCCGCAGCATAAAAGGTACGATTGAAGGAAAGAAGCGCTTCATAAATAGGCCAAAACCTTCGAGGAAACCGCCTACAAAGAATTCGTTTTTCTGAGCTAGAATAGCTTGCAAGATTTTCTGTGCGGTGAAGTTGGGATCTAAGCCTTTGGCCTGATTCGGATCCATCTTTCCGTAAGCCTCCCCTTTCTCGTTCATCGCGTGAAGGGAGATATTCGTCTTGATGTAACCGGGCAAAATCGTGGTCACGCGAATTCCCTCATTGAAAACTTCCGCTCGAACCGAGTCAAAGAATCCGATTAGTGCGTGCTTCGTGGCACCGTAAGCGGCCCTGCGTGGCGTAGAAATCCGTCCTGCCACGGAGGCAATCGGGACGAAAACACCCGATTGCTGAGTAGTAAAGACAGGCAAAACAGCCTGTGTTAAGGAGACAATCGAGAAGAAATTGACCTCAAAAAGTTGACGATACACGTTGAACTCCGTGTCCTTCACAAAAGAACGCTGAGAAACTCCAGCATTTAATACTAAGTAATCAATGCGACCGTAGGTCTGTATGACATCCTGAACGCGATCTGCATGTTCTGATAACGAAAGCATATCAAAAGGTAGTACATACCCATTGCCACAGGCTTTGGCCACTCGTTGCAATTCGTCCTCTCTTCGAGCAGATAACACTAAAAGCGCGCCTTCCGCTGCAAAAGCATAGGCTAAAGCTTCTCCAATTCCGGAGGAAGCTCCGGTAATCCAAACGACTTTATTGAGAAATTTCATGAGAGGATAGTTTTGCTTCTAATGCTTGGAAGAAATCAGCCATCGGATTCACTTCGAGGCGTTGTAATTTCTGCCATAAACGAACAGCTTTGGTCATCAATCCGCTTTCAATCAAGAATCCATCGTGTCCGTATAAGGAGTCGATGACTTGGAAAGAGGCACCAGGAATGTATTTGGCTAAATACTCTTGCTCCACAATGGGAAACAAGGCATCGGATTTAATGCCGATAACGAGCGTTTTGGATTGAATTAGTTTCAATGCGGCGATAGCACCTCCGCGATTTCGGCCCACATCTTGCGTATCCATCATTTTCGATAATTGAAAATACGAAAAGGCATTAAAGCGCTGGGCTAATTTTTCGCCCTGGTAGCGCTGGTAGGAAACCGCTCGCAAAGAAGAACCATAGGAATTTTCCTTTCTGGCTTGGGTAATCAAATAAGTTTCGTAATTACGGTAGGAAATTAGGGCTGTCGCACGAGCGGCCTTCATTCCGTCTAAACCAGCTTTAGGCTGCGATTCTTTCCAAGAAGGATCGACTTCGATGGCCATTCTTTGGGACTCATTAAAAGCAATTCCCCAGGGCGAATGGATGGCGTTCGTGGCCACTAAAATCAAGTTTTCGATCAACCCTGGATTCATAATCGCCCATTCTACGGCTTGCTGGCCACCCAAGGACCCGCCGATGCAGGTTTTGATGCGATTGATTTTGAGCTCCTTACGCAGCACCTCGAAGCTAGACACCACATCACGTATTGTCACATCCGGAAAGGAGTGAAAATAAGGTTCTCCCGTTCTCGGATCCACCGTTAAGGGACCTGAAGAACCATAATGCGAACCTAAAATATTAACGCAGACGATTAAGTTATTCTCTGGATTGAATAATTTGCCGGGTCCCACTAGCCCTTGCCACCATTCTGCCACATCGTGACTTCCGGTGAAGGCGTGGCAAATCCAGACCACATTGTCTTTTTTAGCATTGAGTTTGCCCCAAGTTTGGTAAGCTAAATCTAAAGCAGGCAACTCTCCCCCTAATTCTAGGGCAAATGGAAACGCAGAATGAAAATGATGAAACTCAGCTTGCATGTACAAAATGGTTTATATTTCCCTAAACAGGCACCGCCTGGGGTAGGAATTAGCACCGGGGTCTACAATTGTAGACGGGTTGCCAGAAGTTCATTGAGCCTAGTCTCTCCCTTCTTCTTTATAAATCAACAAGCGAGGCTTTTTGATTTGAGGATGCAATTAACAGCCGAAATCGCTTTTTTCCAAAAACTTTGTCCATTAATTCCTTTCTACCGATATTTGCCCCATGTTAAAAATGGCGATTTTTTACGGTCTACTGGGAGGTATTCTTTATGCTCTTGCGCAGACATCTTTCCTAACCTATTTACACCCGGACTTGAAATTCATCTTTGTTTTTCTTTTGTTCCAAACCTACTTAACACTTAACCTTGCTCAGCTTGGCTTAAAAAATGAAGGAGAGAAGTTCATCCCATTTCAGATGATTTCGCTCACCATTCGATTTATTTTAAGTGTCATTTTCATCGGATATTTCGCCTATATCCACACACCAGATATGGTCTTGTTCACGAGCAACTTTTTTGTACTCTATTTATGTAGCACAAATTTTGAAATTTTTGGTTTGCTTCGTAACTTGCGACGTTTTTAGAAATTAGCAAGATTAATGTTTCAGATGCAGGTCAAGACTTCAACACAAAAAATGTACTTTTCGAATATACTACTAGGGCTTTTCTTGAGCTTTATAAGTCTTAATGTGTTCGCAAACGAACCAGTTGTGGCGCACGACTCTGCTCACGCTGACACGGCGGCTCACGCAGCTGTTCCTGCTGCTCACGAGGCTCTCACTGAAAAATTTGATCCAGGTAAATTAATTCTACACCACATTGCGGATGAGCACGATTGGCATTTCTTCACGATTGGCCATTTTCACGCGACTTTGCCTTTGCCTTGCATCGTTTACACAGCATCAACAGGCGTTCAAGTATTCTCTTCATCTAATTTCAAAAACGAACACCACGAAGAAATTCCTTACAACGGATTCGTTTTAGAGCACGGAAAGATTCACGCAGAGAATGGCGAGAAAGTTTATGACTTCTCTATCACTAAGAACGTAGCCTCTCTATTGCTTTCAGCCGTTTTATTATTGACTATCTTCATCGGTATCGGTCGCAGATACAAAGAAAATCCTCATAGAGCTCCTAAAGGGATGCAATCGATGTTCGAACCGATCATCATTTTCGTTCGCGATGAGATTGCAAAGAATAATATTGGAGAGAAACACTACCGTCGTTTCATGCCGTATTTATTAACGATCTTTTTCTTTATCTGGTTTAACAATATGTTAGGTTTGATCCCGGGTGGTGCTAACTTAACAGGTAATATCGCGGTGACTTTAGTGTTAGCGATCATTGCCTTCTTTGTAACAAACTTCAATGGCCGTTCTACGTATTGGACGCACATCTTCGCGATGCCAGGTGTTCCTAAGTGGATGTTAGTTATTTTGACGCCGGTAGAGATCGTAGGTATTTTCATGAAGCCGTTCTCTTTAATGGTTCGTTTGTTTGCGAACATTACAGCGGGTCACATCATTTTATTAAGTTTAGTATCCTTGATTTTCATTTTTGAAAACGCGGCTTTAGGTCTAGCAGTAGTTCCTTTCTCGCTTTTCATGAACGTAATTGAGCTGATTGTTGCCTTCATTCAAGCCTTCATCTTTACGATGTTAGTTTCGACGTATATCGGAGCGGCGGTAGAAGAGCATCACCATTAATTTGTAAATTATTTTTTTTATATAAACCCAAATCGTATGTCTATTTTATCGATTTTATTAGAAGTTTCTGTAGGTCTTGGTCTTGCAGGTATTGGTGCTGGTTTAGCTGCTTTAGGAGCTGGAATGGGTATCGGTCGTATCGGTGGTTCTGCTATGGAAGCTATCGCTCGTCAACCAGAAGCGTCTGGAAAAATTCAAGGTGCGATGTTGATCGTTGCTGCCTTCGTTGAGGCGGTTGCGTTATTCGCTGCTGTAATTTGTCTATTGGTTACTTTGAAATAAGAAACCAATCAGAATCTCCAAAGGGTTAGCCTTTGAACCGATTCTACCCCATTTAAAACGCAATTTGGTTTACATTAGGTGCCAAATTGCGTTTTTTGACACGATTTACAAAAAATGAACATACTATGGAGTTAATCACCCCAGACTTTGGACTTATCTTCTGGCAACTAATTGTCTTTGGAATTTTATTCTTCCTTTTAGCCAAATTTGCTTGGAAACCTATCATTCAATCTTTAGCTGAGCGCGAGCAATCAATCGACGAAGCTATCAAATTATCTGAAACAACGCGCGCTGAAATGGCCGAGTTGAAAGCAGGTAATGAGCAATTAATCGCTTCAGCACGTGCTGAACGTGATGCGTTGATCAAGCAAGCGAAAGAAGCATCCGATGCGATGATCTCTCAAGCTAAATTAAATGCACAAACAGCCGCTAACCAAGAAATCGAAAAAGCTCGCGTGGCATTCGAACAAGAGAAAGCAAGTGCTGTAGCAGCGATCCGCAAGGAAGCGGCTTCTCTTTCGTTAGACTTAGCGGAGAAAGTGTTAAAAAGCCAATTAAAAGACAAAGCAGCTCAGGAAAAATTAGTGACTGAGTGGATGGCTGACGTTAAATTATCTTAATCGCATAGACCATGTCAGAATTAATTGTAGCTCATCGTTACGCTAAATCCCTGCTAGACTTCGCGATCGAAAAGAACGCGGTAGAGGCAGTAGCTAAAGATATGATTGATTTCGCAGAAACCTGCGACGCCAGTTACGAATTAGTGTTAGCGCTAAAGAGCCCAATCATTAAGCATTATACGAAATTAGCGATCCTAGCGAAGCTATTTAAGGATAAATTCAATCCAGTTACGTACGGTATCTTCGTGATCATCACGAACAAGAACCGCGAGAAGATTCTTCCTGCTGTAGCAAAAGAATTCATCTCGATGTATACGGATTACAAAGGAATCCAAAAAGCAACCGTTACTACGGCATCTAACTTAACCGCAGATCAAAAAGCAACGGTAGCTAAAATCGTAAAAGACTACACAGGTAAAGAAGTAGAATTGATCGAACAAATTGATGAAAGCCTGATCGGTGGATTCATTCTGAAAGTAGGTGACCAACAGATCGATGATTCGATCAAGCGGAAGCTGAACGATTTGAAAGTTTCTTTAGCATCTTAATCGAAAGGCCTTGGAAACAAGGCCTTTTTTATAGCCTTAGCATGAAAAAATTTGCCCTATTTACAGGATCGCTTATGGCAGGATTATCCGTTGCTTTAGGAGCCTTTGGTGCTCACGCGTGGAAAGACTATTTGCGGGATATTAATCGCCTCGAGACCTTTGAAACAGCTGCTCGTTACCAAATGTATGGAGGAATAACCCTTTTGATCTTAGGCGTTTGGCAAATGAATTTCAGCAACAAGCACTTGAAGTCTGCAGCCTATTTTCAGTTCGCTGGAAGCATCATCTTTCCTGGATCGCTTTATCTGATATGCCTAACGAATATGTCCGTATTCGGAGCAATTACACCCATCGGAGGAGTCTGCTATATGATAGGGTATGGACTGATGATGTGGTCCATCTTTAAGAAGTAATTAGTGACGCATCACTAATTCTAAACTCAACCAAACAATCTCACCCATCGTTTGGCATTTTAAAAAGCGATCATCCTCATAATGTTTCGCTAATTCCGTCTTCAATTGCATCACATTTTCTGGTGGCGCAATTTCATCCTTTGCCATCACATTCATCAAATCATACACCCGTTGACTCTCTGACTTCAGACGAGAGGAAATCATCGAACGTTCTTCAATTTGGTATTGCCAAACCGATTCCGGCGTCATATACTTCATCCCGAGCTCAATCAAGGCATTGTTTTGCTTGAAATACTGTGGCAGGTAGACGGACTTTTTCCCCTCATAACATTGCTGATCAAAGTCAATGGGGCGAATCCGATAATAAATCTCCTCAAAATCTGGCGTAGTAATAATGACAAAGTTCGCACTGTGCATATCCCCCAACAACTGAACAAGGCAACGCTCATTGAACTTCACAAACTCTTTCGCTAAACGGATAGGCGACTCTAAATTGAGCTCTAAATCCTGCTTCAAAAAAGCATCGCCAGGCACTCCAGCAATATGTTCCTCTACGAGTGTATTATCATGAGTCACATAATTGATGCGATTTGGCGATAAAATATGCTCTAATTCTAGTCCATATACACGTGAAGCGTCGGCAATTTTAATATAGAAATAATCAAAGTTATCATTGACCCGATTCACAATCCGAATCCGAAAAGGATGCGTATTTCCATAGGTGCAATAATCGACCCGATCAATGACTAAGTGCTTAATAACCTCCTCATTCCCATCCGTCTTCAAATCGGCATAGATCTGTTTCAGTGATTCATACACCTCTTCCTGATCACCAGGAGAATAAAATACTGTTTCCCAAAGCGTATCTACCTCATTCTTATCATACAACACAATCGAGTTATCATAACGCAGCAAATCAGTATAGCTGATATTCATCGCGTGCTCCCGGTTGTATTTATGCAAATACCGGCGAAGCTGTTGATTAATTCGATACAGATTTTTCTTCTTCGAGATGAGCGCCATTATTCCGTGTAATCGAGTGATTTACCAAACGTCTCTTTCAATTGAATGACGGAATAGATGGCCAAAGTAAAGCACAAAACTCCTACATAGGCCGCGGCATGAATCAGACCCACCGATGGAATTAAGAACTTGAACAATAGGGAGATGGGAATCAGGGCACCACGCACAAAATTGGGCACCGTTGTTGTCACCGTCATACGCACGTTTGTGCCAAACTGTTCGGAGGAGAAAGTCAAGAACACGGCCCAATAACCTCCAAAGAAACCTAAAAGCGTTATCATGACATAGGCGTGTGTCGTAGTAATGTTCGACATACCAAACAAATAATAGATACAAATACCCACCGCGATGAAAAGATAGGTTAAAACAGCCTTCCCCCTACTTTTAAACCATTGACTCAAGGCCCCTGCAGCAAAGTCCCCTGTAGCCAGACCTATGTAGCAGAACATAATCGCATCGCCTCCACTTATTTTGCCATCAATGCCGATGATTGCAGAGATTTCAGGTGCAGAAAAAACGAGAATTCCGATGATATACCAGATAGGCAAACCCATCAAAATACAATACAGGTATTTCTTAAATGTGGCTCCATTTGAAAAAAGCTGAAAGAAATTACCCCGTTCTACTTTATCATCCATCTCGGTATACATCGAAGATTCAAAGGTGCCTAAGCGTAAAAGAAGAAGCGCTAATCCCATACCTCCTCCTATAAAATAGCAGGATCTCCACCATTCCGGATCTGTACTTAAACCGGCTATGATGGGGGCAAAAACAGCTCCTGCCGCACCTACTCCTGCAATAATTAGCGTTCCAATTCCACGTTTGGATGGTGGCAAAGTTTCGTTAACCAGGGTAATCCCTGCACCCAGTTCACCCGCAAGGCCTATACCAGCGATAAAGCGTAAGATGGCATAGGTGTCCATATCTGTCACTAGACCATTCAAGGCATTAGCCGCTGAATATAGTAGAATAGAGCCAAACAAAACGGATTTACGTCCTTTCTTATCCCCATAAACTCCCCACAAGATTCCGCCCAGAAGCATCCCACCCATTTGGATGTTCATCAGGCTCAAGCCTTGATTCAATAGTTCATCCCCTTTCAAACCTAGACTCATTAGACTGGGATTTCTGACCACAGAAAATAAGATTAGGTCATACACATCTACAAAATAGCCAAGAGCGGCGACGGCGATGAGCATTTTGGCTTTGCCAGAAATTTTATCATTTTCCATATTAGCGAGAAAGCATATCTGACCGGTGAGAGTCTAATTTTAAAAAAATAAATAACAAAATAGTGAATGACCAAAGAGACGATCCACCATACGAAAAGAAGGGTAAAGGAATCCCCATAATAGGCATCAAGCCAATTGTCATTCCTATATTAACTAAAAAGTGAAAAAATAGAATTCCTACCAATCCAAAACCATAAGCCCGGGCAAACCGAGAGCGCTGTAAATCCGCTAAATACATCAATCTCCAAAGAAATCCCAAGAAACAAATAATCATCAACATCACTCCCACAAAACCGTGCTCCTCTCCAATCGTGCAGAAAACCATATCGGTACTTTGCTCCGGCACAAAATCAAATTTTGTTTGTGTTCCTCCTAAAAAGCCCTTCCCCCAAAAGCCTCCAGATCCAATCGCAATCTTCGATTGTGTCACTTGATACCCTAATCCACGGGGGTCAAAACCGGGGTCTATTAAGACGCGGATTCTATTTCTTTGGTGCTCCTTTAAGACATTATTCACTACCCAATCCACTAACAAAGCCAAAGTCATAATACCGGCAATGGCTCCGGATAGCCGCAAATAGGTCTTCGGATCCCTTTGCATGTATATAGGCATAAATAAGACTAACAGGCCTGCTAAAATCACCAATGCAAGTAAAATTATCCATGCTGGCACAAGTAAGGCAGAAACGAATAAGACGATCCCGCCTATAAACAGGGCTGGATATACACCTGGCAAACCTTCCCGGTATAATAAAATCAAAAAGGAGGCGAACACCAAGGCAGACCCCGTCTCATTGGAGCCTATAATTAACACCATGGGGATACCAATAATGAGTGCCGCCTTCCACTGAAAGGGGAATTTACTCAAATTAACGAGCGGATCATTCAAGTATTTGGCGAGCAAAAGAGCCGTGGCAGTTTTTGCAAACTCCGCTGGCTGAATCGTCACAGACCCAAATCTGAACCAGGAGTGAGAGCCATTGATGGTAACTCCTAAAAAAGGCACCGTAATCAGCAAAAGCAATAAACCCAGGTAAATAAATAGCGCGAATGATTCGAAAAAACGAAAATCAATCACTAAAATGCAGATAATCAACACAAAGCTGGTAGCTATCCAAACCAACTGTTTACCCGCATTTGAATCATAAAAAGCAGGATCAGAAAAGGCTAATGGCGCATCTGGACTATAGACTGCCGAATAGATATTCAACCAGCCCATTCCCACAAATAAGACGTAGAATCCCACGGTGATCCAGTCAATACGGCCTTGTATGTGATTCGAATCTGTCATTTTTTGGTAGAATCTGGGGCTGCCTTTTTACGTGTTACACTATACACATTAGGCAAGTAATTCATATTCATAAACTTCGTCTCTACAGCTTTGCGATCTACCTTGCGCTTCAAGTATTTTTCTACCACAAGCGAGGCAATCGGTGCCGCGGCTGATCCTCCAAAACCTGCATTTTCCACAAATACAGCAATCGCTATTTTCGGATTATCGCGTGGAGCGAAAGCGATAAAGATCGAGTGATCCTTTCCTTTTTGGTTTTGAGAAGTACCCGTTTTCCCCACCATCTTAATATCCGGAATTCGACCATCCGCCTCAACCGTTCCATGCGTCACGGCATCTTCCATTCCGTCGATGACCACATTGAAATATTTAGCATCCACCCCTACTTTTACCGGCGTCTTATAGAAGGGATCAATCGATTTCTGAAGTCCAACTCCCTTTACTACATGCGGCGGAATATACCAACCTCTGTTAGCGATAATTGCTGCGAGATTCGCCATTTTTAGTGGGCTTACGACAATCTCTCCTTCGCCTATACTGATCGAATAAATGTTAGAGAATTTCCACATTTTTTCGCCTTTGTAAACGGAATTGTAATATTCCACATTAGGCAATATACCCTTCTTCTCATTTCCTAAATCAACTCCTAATTTACGTCCAAATCCAAAGTTAGCTACTAAATCAGCCCAGCGTTGCAAGCCTTTAGCGGATCGTTCGTAGGTATCCCCGGTCGTATTATCGTAAATCATCTTACGGAACGCGTGGTAGAAATACGGGTTACATGAAACCCGAATCGCACCGCGCAAATCTACCGGTCCATGCC
Source organism: Aquirufa sp. (assembly GCA_044353355.1). Classification (GTDB taxonomy): domain Bacteria; phylum Bacteroidota; class Bacteroidia; order Cytophagales; family Spirosomataceae; genus Aquirufa. The sequence continues at coordinate 3,167 of JBILCC010000009.1, read as the reverse complement.
CGTGGCATTTCACCGGGGCGCCTGCATGTGAAAACACTGTGGATGGCCCAATAAATCCTAATTGTTGACCCACGAGCGCTTGTACTAATTTAAACGTAGATCCGGGGCGATAATATGCCGAAGGAGGACGGTTCAGTAAAGGCTTCATTGGATCCAAGGCAAGCTGCTGATAGTATTTAGAGAAATTATTTCCGGTTAATTGACTTGCGTCGTAGGAAGGAGCGGAAACCATTGCTAAAATTTCTCCTGTCGAAGGTTCAATCGCTACTAGACTACCTACTTTATGCTGCATCAAGCTATCCGCATATTCCTGAATCGCGAGATCAATTGAAGTGTATAAGTTATTCCCTGAGACCGGATTGATATTTAATGAACCATTTTTATAATCCCCTTTTTCCACCCCATTGCTGTTTACCATCCGGTATTTTACCCCGCGTTGACCTCGCAGTGTTTCCTCATAAAAGGATTCAATTCCGGAGATTCCGACATAGTCACCTTGGCGGTAATAATCGTCCTTTTGATCTAAAAGAGCAGTAGGGCTAATTTCTGCCACATAGCCCAAGGCATTTGAAAATGAATGAGATTGATAAGTACGGAAGGCATTTGTCTCAAAAAAGAAGCCCGGAAAATCGACCATTGCATCTTGTACACTGGCAAAGTCTTCTTTGGATAAATGCTTCAAAAACAGACTTGGTTTCACCCGTGAATAGGCACGAGCGCGCTGGGTAGTTTTAATGAAATATTCTTTCGTAACCCGAAAAACGCGGCAAAAATGATTTGTATCCTTCACTACTGCTTTGCGTGGAATCATGTACAAATCGTATACTGGCGTATTATACACAATTAATTTACCAAAACGGTCATAGACTTCACCCCGGAAGGGAATCTGAATAATCTTGCGAATCGCGTTATTGTCGGCCGCCTTTTCATAGGTGTCATCGATCACCTGTAGAAAAAAAAGCTTTCCTATGAATAAGGCTCCCACGATACCGAAGAACAAGAAGATGAGATTTCGCCGCTGAGTAAACAATTGAATTAGATTTTAATGACAAAAATACAGAATTATCTGGGCTTCTGCGAGTCCTATTTGGGAAGACTTTTTATGAGCGCTAAAAGGGCGAAAGCTATCGATCCTAACGAGAAAATAATCGTAAACCACGGCTTATCTGTCAAAAAATAGCCGTCTAAATACCGTCCCACAAACACCCCCACCAGTATAGTGACAAGCATCTGAAAAGCGGCACCCAAGAATTTTTGGTAAGAATTCATATTCAACTAAAATTATCCAATTTTCGGGAAGATAAATCGTAAATTTGAAAATTGTTTCTTTGAATCGTATGCAAAGGCTTCTCGTCTTATTATTTCTAGCCCTTAGCACTTGGTCTTGTTCTCAATACAGCAACAAGCCTATGGCTGTTGCCTTTCACAATGTGAATGCGAAGTACAATGCGATTTGGCAAGCCTCTAGATTAGATAAGGAATTGCAGCGAAAACAATTCTCTGAACGAAAAGAAAGCTATAACTCCACCCTTCCCATTATTATTCCTCTGGATTCAAGCTTTAAACAAAGCAACGAAAAAGATATCAAAGAAATAATACGTAAAGCGTCTCTCGTCATCGATCGCCATCAGAATTCCCATTTTATTCTAGATGCCTATCTGTTAATAGGGAAAGGTCGTTTGTATCAATATGACCTAAAAAACGCAATTGAAACCTATAAATATGTTAATTCACTGGAAATTAGACCTGAGGCTTTACTCGCCTTATATGAAATCTATTTACAACAACGCGAATTTAGTGCCGCAGAAAAAATAGAAGAATTTATCAGCGAGAACCCTCTAAATTCAAATGAGAGAAAGCAATTCTTACTCTTGAAGGCTTTTTCTTTTCAACTCTTAAATGAGCCCACAAAAGCCGTAGCCATTCTTCAAGAAGCATCAAAATACCTGAAGAAGGGAGATGAAAAAGCCCGCATTTCCTTTATAATGGGTCAATTATTTTCTGACAATAACCAACCAAGTTTAGCTTTAGAAAGCTATAGAACTACCTTAATTAACAAGCCAAGCTACGATTTACAATTGCAGGCCAGCTTAGCTATTCATCAACTAGAAGGCAATATAACAGCCTTACAAAACATGATAAAAGATCCCAAGCATGAGGATAATCTATCCTCTATCTATGTGAAAATTGGGCAATATTATTATGCTAAAAAAGACTATAAAAAGGCCAAAGAGAATTGGGAAAAAGGGGGAGAAAACAATCCGAATAAAGGAGAACTTTATTTTCAATTAGGGGGTCTTTTTGCGAAGCAAATAAAAGACTACGATCTGGCTGCGCATTACTATGATAGTTCTGCTACCTACCTTGCTAGCAACCATCCCGATTATGCAAAAGCACAAAAATTAAAAAAATCCTGGGGCACTTATTCCTCACTATCTAACCAAATCGCCTTACAGGATTCCTTACTTCTAATTTCAAAACTTAACCCAACAGAATTACATTCGCTTTTTTTAAAACAACAAAAAGACACGAGTACAAAAGTGACCAATGCGCCCGTCAAAATAGTCCCAGTTTTCACCCGACGCCCCTCTAGCCCGGATCAACAAAATTTTTACTTTAACAATGTGCAAGCTCGTATTCAGGGAACTATCGAATTTAGTAATCGCTGGGGGAATCGAACTTTAGAAGATTTTTGGAATCGCAGAAACAAGAACGTCAGTTTAAGCATGTCAACCGAAGTAAATCGTTCAACTGAAAAAAAACTTATTAAAAATACGCTTTCGAAAGATCAAGCGGAAGAAAACTGGTTGAAAGCAATTCCATCCAGTACTGCAGACAAGGCAAAAGCTGCAAAAATAAGGGAGGAGTCTCTTTATAAATTAGGTAAACTTGCTCGATTGGAATTAGCCGAAAATAACTTAGCTAACACTGCATTAAAACGATTATTAACAGAATTTCCAAGTACAGTCTATGAAGCAGAGGCTCTTTATATTTTGTATTTAAGTAATGAAGGGGCAATAAAAGCCAGCTATCGATCTACTTTGTTTGAGCGATATCCGAGTTCATATTTTAAAACCATGATACTCAAATTAGAGAATGGTTCCTTGTCTGAAAACAAAGAAATGCAAGCTCAGAAAAAATATGAGCAGGCATATGAACGTTTTAAA
>JBILCC010000171.1:0-3384 GCA_044353355.1 Aquirufa sp. | reverse complement strand
ATGCCACTGCAGCTGATGTCATAATAAGTAAGGCTGCTAATCCTAATGCATTCGAAAGTCTTGAATTTGTATTTTCACCCATGATTTCCTTATTGTTCGAAATATGTAAGATGATGGCAATTAAAATTGGTGCAGTCATCCCATATAAGATAGCCGTATAAATTAAGGCGTCAATAGGGGATATACCTATATAATTCAAAGAAAGGCCTACTAATAAGGAGAAAGCAATAATAGAATAGAAGCCTTTGGCCTCATGAAACTTTTTATTCAGTCCTTGTTCCCAGCCAAATGTTTCTGTGAAAATGTACGAGAGGGAGCCACTTAAAACAGGTATAGCGATCAAACCTGTTCCAATAATACCAATAGCGAATAACAAATAGGCTAAATCGCCTGCTAAGGGTTTCAAAGCTGAAGCAGCTTGCTCAACGGTATCAATTTGGTGGATACCGCTATTATATAAGACAGTCCCTGTAGTTAGAATGATAAAATACATGACAAAACCCGAAAAAGTCATTCCAAAATCAACGTCTTGCTCCATTTCATGAATTATCTGCTTATTCACCAATAATTTTTTATGGACATTCATTTCTTCCACTTCCACGGATGCCTGCCAAAAGAACAAATAAGGTGAAATTGTAGTACCTAAAATACCCACTAAAATGGCAATATACTCTTTTGTGAATTCAATTTTGGGGATAAATGTGGCAATCAAAATCTCCTTTAAATCTTGTTTATAGAGGAAAGGAACAACAAAATAAACTAACATGACGATGCACAAATATTTTAAAATGGATGCTATTTGAGTATAGGGTAAATAAACAATCAGACCAATCAACAGAATTGTGAAAAATACACTAAAATAACTTTGATCAATCGTTGGGAATAATAAGTTACCTACGGCTCCCATGCCAGCTATATCAGCTCCTATATTCATAATGATAGCAGGGAAACTGAAAAGTAGCATTAGATAGAGCAATGGCTTGGGGTAATGCTTTTTAAGCGTACCGGTTAATCCTTGTTTTGTCACTAAACCAATTCTTGCACACATTTGCTGAATAGCAGCCATCAATGGAAAAGCAATTAAGGAAGTCCATAGAGTGGAAAGTCCAAATCCTGCACCTGCTTGTGAATAGGTGGCTATCCCCGAAGGATCGTCATCACTTGCTCCAGTTACTAAGCCGGGTCCTAAAAGCTTCCAAAATCGAGTAATCCTTCTTTTAATATCCATTTCATTTATCAGTATAGTGGTAATTTACTAAGTATTGATTTTGAATCATTATATTTTAGTACATTACATTTATATCTAACCACTTCATAATGCTTTTTCTATTTCAATCGATTTTTGTCATGACGCTATTTACTAGTTTTATGACTCCCTCGATCATATTCTTGAAATCAAGGGGTTCCTTTTTTGCTAATCCTAACATCTATCTTGCTATTTTATTTTTTATTTCGGGGATTTATTGTTTGACTGTTTATTCGATGTCTTTAGGACATAGTTTATTTTTTACGGTTTTATTATATGGCAATTTCTCGTCTATATATTTCTTAATTGGACCCTTATTGTTTTTCTATTTACGAAGTTTGCATACAGGCAAAACACAGTTGAAAGGTGCTGATTTTTGGCATATTTTGCCCTTTTTAATTGTCTTTATAGATACCATTCCGTATTATTTTTCGCCCTATTCGTATAAAATAGAAATTGTAAGGCAAGTGTTTAGTGATTGGACTGCGATGTTTTCAATTAAGTTAGGATTCGTAATTAATTCAGCACATTTATATCTTATGCGTCCCTTACTATTGACTTGCTATACTGTTTGGGGAATAATTTATTTGAAAAAAAATAAGTTGTACTTCTTTAAAGCTACACGTTTAGGGTTTTGGTTAGGTGCTTTTATACTTTTACAATGGATTGTTTTTGCGGGAATGAGTTCTGTTTTTTTAGGGGTTTGGCTGGAAAATAACTGGGGTTATTCTTTTTTAAATCATCCTGGTGAGATAAAGTACATCTCGCTAATGGCCTATATGGTGATGGTTTGTACCTTGTATTTCTTTCCACAGGTCATCTATTTAGATGTGGATAAGTTTAAAAGAGTATTAACTCCTCAGGACGAGTATTGGTGGCAGTTTGATCAGGCTATTAACGCCTGTTATATTTTCAATAAACCATTCTTGCAGCCAATGCTATCTTTGGATCAATTAGGGGAATTAGTGCAAAAAGATAAAAAAGAATTAAATGATTTTTTCGAGCTTTACCTTTTTACTAATTTCACTGATGAAATGAATCGTTTGAGAATTCAATATGCTAAGCATTTAATTAAACAGGGTTGTTTAAATATATCTTGTTTAAAAGGATTGTTTAAAGATTCTGGTTTTGAAAATGACGAAAAATTGCAGCACTTTTTTTTAGAATTTGAGGGAATGAGTGTGAAGAAGTTTATTCAAACAATATAAATAAGTGTAATATGAAGAGTTTTTTGAGTTTATGTTTTGTTCTAGGCTTTTCATCTTTTGCCTTTTCTCAAAAAGTGATAAGTTCCTCTATCGGTTCAGGTGGTTCTACTACCATGGTAGATGGAAAATATTATTCCCAAATCATTGGTCAACAGAGCGCCGTTACGGGAACCTCTACTAAAGGTGGTGTTATTGTTCGCCAAGGTTTTAAACAGCCTTCTCTATTAGAAAGAAGTATTGCTGCTTCAGGGATTAAGTTAAATGTTCAGGAAGAAAATCCTATTACCTATACAGCTTTTCCGAATCCTTTTGTGGATAAATTAACCATCGGATTCTCTGTGCCGAGTACAAAGCCAACTTTTGTCGCCATTTATGATCAATTAGGGTCAGTTATCTACCAACATACCTATGAAGCGCCTATAAAAGAAATTGTATTTACCGACTTTTCAGGGATACGAGTAGGTAAATATGTTTTACATGTAATTTCATCAGGAAAACCTTTTTCAGCTACGATTGTAAAAGAATAATTAAAGCCTAAATTTTACCTAATCTTTTTGCGTTTTTCCTCCTCGTTAGTGATTCGTGATTCTTTTCTGTTTCTTCTTTACAATATGTGAGGAATGTTAGCTTAAAGAATATACTAATTTTAGTGAGTGGGAAATTGCTTTTTGAAGCAGGCAATCGTATGCTGTTCAAGCTAAAACCAAAGTTGTTTATACATACAATTTCAAATTATAATGCTAGTTTAGTGTGATTTTAGCTCTAAACCTTATCAAAATGAAATTATTGTCTCTATTAGGTATTTTGTTGCCTTTTGGTTTATTTTCACAAGTCTCCATTCAATCAATTTCTGTTGAAAATCAACAAAATCCGCTTGGAATTGGAGTAACTAATCCTCGATTCTCTTGGAAAATGACCTCTGAGAAGCGC
>JBILCC010000170.1:0-3410 GCA_044353355.1 Aquirufa sp. | reverse complement strand
TTTCTTAGTGGTAACTATGGGCATAATTAACTCATTGGCCTCCTTAGTTAATTTGGAGATGCTTTTGGTAGCTAATTCGGTCTTGGTGGCCATGACTTTTTTATTAGGCAGAACTTTGTCACTGACGCATGAGAATTACCAAACCTTAAACTACGATAACCTGGGTTTAATCAAACCAGCAGAACGAGCGGAATTGCTGAAGGATTTAACGGAAAGAACGGGTTATCCGATTCACAAAGCACAGGTGGTTAAAGTGGATTATCAACGTGGAATTGCGCAATTAAGAGTGTATTATTTTTCCAAAGAAAATGAGTCCGCTCCTCTCGATGTAGATGCATAAAATTCTCTTTTTTCTTTTGCCCTTTTCACTTGCGGCGCAAGTCGATTCAACGCGCACATTAAAGGAGGTAAAAGTCGAGGGAATTCGGTCTGAATTATCCACTGATCCTTCGAAAAAAGTGTACCAAGTGGGGGCTAATTTGACGAATTTAGGAGGTAATCTGTTTGACATTTTAAGTAATATCCCCTCCATTTATGTCACGAGTGATGGCCACGTCACCTACCGTGGAAACCAAAATTTAACGGTATTTTTTGATGGTTTGCCGGCAGGTATTGTCAGTTCATCTCGTGCAAATGCCTTGAGCCTGTATCCAGCAGATCAAATAGAGCGTATTGAAATTCTGTCGAATCCCGGAGCCAAATACACGGCCGAAGGAAGTTCAGGAATATTGAATATCATATTGAAAAAAGGGTCGAAATCAGAATCTCTTCGGATAAATTCGAATGTGGGTACAAATGACAAATATGCCCTCTCTACCACCTATGTTAAAGGTGTGAAGCGTTGGACACATTTAGTCGATCTTAATTTACGCCAAAACAGCAGAAACAATTACCAGTCCTTGTACCGGGAAAATCAAAGTAGATTTGGCTATTCTCAAATTACCCAAAACACGGATGAAATCAACCGCGATTACAATCAATCCCTTCGTCTAAACTCCACGTATACACTCAGCAAAGACCGCAGTATAGGCTTGTCTTTTATCGGTCGACTTTCGAGGGATCATAATTCAGAAACGCGCTACAATAAAAGTGAATTTGTGAGTACGGCTGATCGTCTGTATGCGCGCGACGCAGATAAAAAAGGGAGTGATTATGGCTTCGATTTAAATCTTTTTTACAACCCGAGTGCGAACGGAAAAATTGATTTTTTATGGATTAGAAATCAAGGGTCAGATGCGAATCAATTTTATCAGCACTATTTCTACGAGAATTTTGACACCCCTAACCCAAACATTCCAGAGCGTTTTGAGCGCTCTGCGGCCTCTAGCCAAAACTCCACTCTCTTACTCCAAGGAGACTGGGCTAAAACGATTTCGCCCCGCCTGAAAGTAGACTACGGCTTTCGATTTAATTCGCGGTTTTTCTCTAATGACTTTCGCTATGAAAGATTAAAAGAGGAACTATATGAACGTGATTTGGCAAGATCTAATGGATTCGACTACCAAGAGCACGTGCAAGCCGCCTACCTCTCGCAAGCCTATAAAAGTGCAAAATGGAATGTGGATGCTGGCCTGAGGTTAGAAGCGACAGAAATAGCTGGTGGAGTGAAGCAAAACTACATGAATTTGTTTCCCGCTTTATCCCTACTGCATCTTGTTTCTAACACAGAATCGCTCTCTTTTGGGCTCTCTACTCGCATTAATCGGCCTAGTTATAAATCCTTAAATCCATTTATCTCTTTTGCAGATCCGCTGAATTTAAATTCAGGAAACCCTAATTTAAAGCCAGAGAGAACACTTTTACTGGAATTAGCCCACAATAAAGATTTTAAATCGCTGTCCGTATCGAACACTTTATTTTACCGAGAGATTACAGGATTAGTAGGAAGAGTGAGGACATTTTTAGGAGGGGATACCACCTTGACTCGCTATGAAAATATCTCCAAATCCCGCGCCTGGGGCTTCGAGAATATATCCACTTGGTCTATCACGAAGAACTATAAAGTCACCTTAAATTCGTCCGTTTTTCAAACGGATTTAGAAGGCTTGATTAATAACACAGAAGTATCTTTGAATCGCTGGAGTTGGAATATGCGTTTAAATCAACAATTCAAATGGAACAAGCAGTGGTCTGCTCAAATTTCTGGGATATTTCAATCTGAACAAATTAATCCTTTTGGCATTATTCAACCCTTTTATACGGTGGATGTGGGGGTCAAAAAGGATTTTGGAAAACTCTCCCTTAATGCCCGCGTAAATGATATTTTTGATACCCAAAAAACCGTCTACGACTCCCGTCCCTTCGGTCTAATCAGTGACATAGTACGTAAAAAGGAAACCCGCATTTTCTTTATTGGCTTCACTTACAAGCTTGAAACCAAGAAGATGAAAGAAGCGCGGGAGAGGAGGAGGGTGAACGAAGAGGAAATAGAAGTAGATGATTTTTAATCATCTACTTCTATTTCCTCTTCGTTCAAAGCACAAAGCATAAAGCACAAAGCACAAAGGTGGAATCGCCTCTGGCGATGGTAAAGTAGGGTTTAGAGTAGAGAGTTTTTTTAATTATAAATCACAAAATTATTGCGCAGCACAATTTTAGATTTACAATTAAAAAAACGAGTTTATTTACTCTTTACTCTACTCTTCTCCGCATCCAATCCCGTAGCTCTTTCTCTGGCCCCTTTGATGGACATATTTCCAAAACGATAAGAGAAATTCAAGCGTACCACTCGCGAATCTTGTCTAGGTCGAACAACAATATCGAGGTCTCCGTATTTAATAAATACGTTTGGGTTTGAGGTGTACAATAGGTCTTGTGCATTCAATCGGATGACCCCGCGTTTATTAAGCACGGTCTTCTGGATTCCTATGTTCAAGTTACCACCTGCCCCAAAAATAAAGGCACTTTCTAATCCACCAGTGAAATAGTTTCCACCGATTTCGAAGCGGTATTCTTTTGGTAAAGTAAAGATGTGGTTCGTGTTGAAATAGAACTGGTTATTAGCTGGACTTAGGTTCGCATTTTCCACTTTTCCTACGAGTTCAGCTCGATTAAAGTAGATGTCAGTATTACTGCTCCACCATTTGGCAATAGGGATGGGTAGTGAAAAACCAAGGCTATAATTCGTTCTCTCTGCCATGTTAGCCGTTGTCTGGTAGGATTTTCGAGCCTCTGTGTCTTGCTTTAGGATTTCAGTGATCACATTAGTGGTATGACTGTAGCCTAAAATGGTACTGAATGCCCCCATAAAGGTGTGGCTGAATTCTATCGAGTTCGTTAGCTGAGGGGTTAACATCGGATTACCCACTTTGAAGGTATAATTATCTAAGAAGAACACAAAAGGATTCAAATCCCCGTAGCTTGGACGATCGATTCGACGTGAAAAGTTCAAGCTGAGGCTATGGTTTTTG
>JBILCC010000169.1:0-3416 GCA_044353355.1 Aquirufa sp. | reverse complement strand
TCGGTACTTCAGCGGATCCCTACCGGAATTTCGTTTATACTTCGTTTCAAGAATTAGCAACTAATATTTCTCACCGTCGCACCGCCTCTTTAGCAAAACAGCACGGCAATTCTCTTTTATCTCGCATGTGTGCACAAATCGCAGCAGATGAATTACGCCACCACAAGGCTTATCGCGCTTTCGTCTCGGAAATCTTTAATTTAGATCCGAACGAAATGATGATAGCTTTTGCAGACATGATGAAAAAGAAGATTGTGATGCCAGCTCATTTCTTGCGGGAGATTAATGGAGCGAAAAGCTCCTTATTCGAACATTTCTCAGATGCGGCACAACGTTTAGGGGTTTATACGACCACTGACTATGTGACCATTATGAAAGGGTTAATAGCTGATTGGGATATTGAAAATATGAAGGGATTGAATGAAACGGCAGAAAAGGCACGTGATTATGTGGCTAATTTACCAGCCCGTTTAGAAAAATTAGCAGATCGAGTAAAGGTGCCTGAATTAGCGTATCCTTTCTCTTGGATTGCCTAAATATGTCAAAGAAGTTATCTATGGATGAGCTAAATAGGCTCGATATATCCGCGTATAAAACCACTGAAAAATTCCCTTATGTGATCGTTTTAGATGACATCAGGAGTATGAATAATATTGGTTCAGCCTTTCGAACAGGTGATGCCTTTAAGTGCTCAGCTATTCATTTGTGTGGAATTACAGCACAACCTCCCCACCGAGAGATATCTAAAACTGCTTTGGGTGCAGATGAGTCCGTGGATTGGTTCTATTTTGAGGATGGGGCAGCTAGTCGTCAGTCTTTAAGGGCTGAAGGATACCAAATCGTTTGTGTAGAACAGGTTCAAGATTCTGTTTCTTTAGAAAAATTCGAGCCGGTTAAGGGGGCTAAGTATGCTTTTGTGTTTGGTAATGAGGTTTTTGGGGTAAATGATGCTTGGATTCAAGAGGCAGATTTTAGTTTAGAAATACCTCAGTTCGGGACAAAACATTCCTTAAATGTGTCGGTAAGTATGGGGGTGGTTATTTGGGATTTTGTGTCCAAAATCATTGCCTAAATTCGTTCATCCTTACTATTTTGCGTTCATCCTTTTACCAGGATTCGAACGCATTTTTTGTTTAATTTCGTTTCGTTAATTTCAATCTATGATACTATCTATTCAAAACGTGGTGAAGCGTTATGCGGATCACACAGCTCTTGCAGGAGTTAGCTTGGATATTCCTAAAGGTCAAATATTTGGTCTTCTGGGTCCCAATGGTGCTGGTAAAACTTCACTTATTCGAATCATTAACCAGATTACTGCTCCTGATGAAGGAAGGGTGTTATTCGATGGAGAACTGTTACAACCGAAGCACGTCGAGCAGATAGGTTATTTGCCGGAGGAGCGTGGATTATACAAGAAAATGAAGGTAGGGGAGCAGTTACTTTATTTGGCCCAATTAAAAGGGCTTTCTAAAGCTGAAGCGCAGAATAGATTGAAGGATTGGTTTATCCGTCTGGATATAAAAGATTGGTGGAATAAGCAGGTAGATGATCTGTCCAAAGGAATGCAGCAAAAGACTCAGTTTATTGCTACAGTGGTGCATGAGCCTAAATTATTGATTCTAGATGAGCCTTTTTCTGGTTTTGATCCCATCAATGCGAATATGCTTAAAGATGAGATTTTAGGTCTAAAAGAAAGAGGAACAACGATTCTATTCTCTACTCACCGCATGGAATCTGTGGAGGAATTGTGCGATAGTATTGCGCTGATTAATCATTCTCAAGTGGTCTTAACAGGTGAAAAAGATGAGGTTAGAAATCGCTTCAAAAAATTTGAGTACGAGATTTCTTATTCGGGTCAATTAGCTGATTCTAAGGCATTCGAGATTATTTGTATCGTTCCTGAAAAGAATAGAGCCATAATCAAGTTGACCCAGCCTAATCAAACGAATCAGGCCATTGCAGCCTTATTAAAGCAAGTAGATTTATTCGAGTTTAAAGAGGTGATTCCGTCCTTTAATGACATATTTATTCAAGTAGTAGCCGAAACGAAATAAGCCATGAACAAGATATTATTAGTGATTCAGCGGGAGTATTTGACCCGCATTCAAAAAAAATCCTTTTGGATAGCCTCATTGTTAGGGCCTATTTTAATTACGGCGATTTATGCGGTGCCTATTTGGTTAGCTATGCAAGATAAGGAAGTAAAACGGGTAGAGATTTTAGATGAGAGTGGTTTGTTTCAAGTTGCTGATCTGAAGGACAAGGAAGTGGAGTTTACCTTGGTGAATAAGCCTGCAGAGGAATTGAAAAAGTCATTTACGAAGGAGGGATATGCTGCTTTTGTACATCTTCCTAAGGATATTTTAACACAATCGAAAGAGCTCAAAATCTATTCGGAAAAGAATTTAAGCTTGCCATTAAAGTCAACGATTGAGCGGGTGATTGAGAAAAAAGTAAGAGCTACACTCATGAAAGAGGCAGGAATAGCGTCGGATATTTATGATAAAACGCAAGTAGATGTGGGTAGTGAGACGATTACGGTTTCAGACTCAGGTAATGAAACGAGCTCATCATCTGGAGGGGCTATGATATTAGCTGGAGTGATGGGAATGCTACTTTACATCACCTTGTTATTATATGGATCTCAAGTGATGAATGGCGTAATTGAGGAGAAAAGTAGTCGAATTATAGAAGTAATTATATCCTCTATTAAGCCTTATCAGTTAATGTTAGGTAAGATTTTAGGAGTAGGAATGGTGGGATTAACCCAGTTTTTATTGTGGATTGTGTTGACGATTGGCTTATCACAGGTGGCTTCAACTTTCTATACAGCAAGTCCGGTGAAGCAGAAAATGGAGCAAATGAAAAAGGCAGATCCCAAGGTAGCTAAGCAGGTAGAAGAGGCATCGCCCATGGCTGAAGTGACTAAAGTGATCGAAAGCACGAATATACCTTTGGTTGTAGGTGGATTCCTTTTCTATTTCCTTTTTGGTTATTTATTGTACAGCTCTCTTTTCGCGGCGATAGGTAGTGCAGTAGAGAATACAGCTGAAGCGCAGCAATTTACATTTATCGTCATGTTGCCAATCATTTTAGCTTTTGTAATGGCGCAGTTTACGATGCAGGAGCCTGATAGTACGATTGCTTTTTGGGCCTCTATGATCCCATTCACATCACCTATTAATATGATGGTTCGCTTGCCTTATGGCGTTCCCATGTGGGAATTAGCCACTTCTATGGTTTTATTAGTGCTAGGATTCTTAGGTTGTAGTTGGCTATCTGCCAGAATTTACCGCGTAGGAATCTTGATGTACGGTAAGAAAATTACGGTCAAAGAAATGGCCAAATGGCTTTTTTATAAAGGCTAATTTTTGCCTAACCAAAGTTCTAATTCAGCTGGTTTGAACCCAGCAAAA
>JBILCC010000168.1:0-3427 GCA_044353355.1 Aquirufa sp. | reverse complement strand
ATAAAGGGAGTATTTGCCACACCAGAAGCATTTAATATATCTCTTAAAGATGGAGAGCGCGTATTATTCAGATCGAGTTGTGTACTGCCGATGACCCCAATGAAACCATTGTTACGTGTATTCGGATCGATATCAAACTCCGGAGCTTGGTGACAACCTTGGCAACCAAATCCTCCACCTATTCTTACGCTGGCTGAATTGAAGATGGGAGGATTTAAAAATAAGGTTTTGCCGGCGTTTTCTTGAGCGGTGAAATTAGGGAAAGGCGCCCCATCATTCGGTACCTGTGCGCGACCTATATCGTATTTGGAATCAAAGGATTGAATGCTTCTAATAAATTGGGCCAAAGCCGTTTGCATCCGTGCCTCCGTAATCGTAGCGTCACCATAAGCGAGTTTAAATAGCTCCTGATAATAACCGATCCCATTCAATTTTGTGATGAGTGTGGAGATGTTGCCGCGTCCTGTTTGGCCACTAAAACCCATCTCCAAATGATCCACAATGGGCATCGTCACCTGAGCCTCTAAATTCGCTGCACGCTCATTCCAGAAAAACTTCGCCTCATTTGCATAGCGCGTATTAATCAAACGCATCGAATGCCGCTCCGTACGCCCATTTTCTACCCCTAAACTAGCTATCGCAGTATCCCCAAAAGCAAACTCTTGCTTATGGCAACTCGCACAAGCAATCGTATTATTAACACTTAAATTCTTATCGTAAAACAAAACACGACCTAGGGTAGCTGCCTTATCCGTGATCGCATTCGCCCCCGTATTATCTTTATTTACATAGGCTGGCTTCCCTTGCGCAGCATAATTATCCAACGCGACAGGATTAATGGATAAGGCTTTTTTAATTTCAGTATACGCTTCAGAAGCAACCACTGTTTCTAATGTATTTTCACTGCAGCTCCATAAGCCTACTGTCAGAACAAGAATAATATAGCGCATAGTTGATTTTTTTTCTATCTAACGTGCAAGTAACCGAATAATATACATTTACGCAATCCAATAGACGAATCCATCGATTAAGTCGATAAAAAGCTAGGATTGAGCAACTATTTCAGGATAGCGAAAAGGAAAAAGGGCATAAGAAGCCAGGTAAATTTTTCTTTGATTAAATTTGAGCAAATTAATTTCAAGAATGATTGATCGCCTATTTTCTGAGCCACTTACCTCTTCGAACAGTCTTGCACTGGATCTGAGTGCCACAAATCAAGAATTGAATCCCTCGATTTATGCGAATATTCCCGCATTTTGCGCTTATATAGACCAGAAATTAGGTGCCAAAATAGGCATAGGCGGCTACCTCGAACACCGCATCATTTACGAGGCGCATGAAAATTTTGCGACTGATTCAGCCGATTTCCGAAATATTCATTTAGGGGTGGATTTTTGGGCAGCGGCTGGAACGCCTGTTTTTTCTGTGGCGGATGGCGTGGTGCACAGTTTTCAAGTCAACCCTGGTTCGGGTAATTATGGGCCTACGATTATTTTACACCACCCCACTCTAGGCATTTACAGTTTATACGGTCATTTAGCTATCGAAGATCTGGAAGGATTGTCGGTCGGAATGCCCATTGCTGCGGGCCAGCTGCTTTGTCATTTAGGTGAGCCCAGCGAAAATGGTGGATGGCCTCCGCACCTGCATTTTCAACTCATCCGTGATATGCAAGGATTTACAGGCGATTATCCAGGAGTTTGCTCGCTGCGAGATCTCGCGTTTTATTCGGGGAATTGCCCGGATCCCGCTAGTTTTTAAATCCCCCTAAACGGCAATAGCCTGGTGAAAATCACCGGCTATTACTCAATACTCTCATAAACAAAATTTTTAAACCCTTGTACGCTAAGGCTTTTTAGTAGTAATTTCAACTACCCCATTAGCGCCTTTTTCTGCGTATTTTGCCGTGGCTTTTTCGCCCTTCAAGACATTTATTGACTGAATATTGTCAGGACTGATTTTGTTCATATCCATATCTGTCATGATGACTCCATCAATGACAATAAGAGGTTTTTCTTTTTGGTCAGAGGAAGACTTCAATACAATGCTTGCCTGATCTTTAGGAGCAATATTTTTATTCGACCCTTTTACTGTCACGGTTATTTCTTTCCCATCGCGCATTCCTTTCATGACTATTGCATTTGAATCCAAGTTCCCGTTGAATTTTGCATCAGAAAACGAATGAGATATCGTCACATGATCTGCGGCAATTGGAGGTGTAGGAGGTGCTGGAAGGCCGCGAGGTCCAGTGGGAGGTGGCGGAGGTGGCATATCTCTCGTTGCAACAGTAAATACCTTTTTACCCGTTTTAGCGTCTGAAAAAGTAGTGGAATCTGGGCGCATTGTGACTTTGTATTCCACCCCTGCATTTTTCTTAGGCTTAGGTTTTTGCTTTTGCGCACTTAACTGAATGGAGAATAAGATAAAAGAAATCGCAACTAGAGGCAATACGGCCACCTTTCTCAGGTAGGCGTATTTAGGGGTTTTAGAGGTTGTTAACATGATAATTCTTCGTTTAATGGATGAATAATAGAATGAATGACTCGGGTTTAAAAAATGATTACCGTAATAATTTTGCAAAAGCATTTTGGCAAAAGCATCCACTTCTCCGGCGCCTACCGCATCGCGGTCAGCAATAAATTCGTGAATGTTTTGCAATTCTTTTTGAATGATCCAGTTGAAAGGATTCATCCAAAAAACAGAACAAATAAATTGAGAGAAAAGGCGATCCCAGGAGTGTTTCTCGCGGATATGAGCGAGCTCGTGTTGCAACATTTTTCGGCCATTTTCGTCTTCTATGGAGATCGATTTTTTCCAAAAAAGGTTCGAGAAAAACGAGAACGGCGCCTCCTCTAAATCTGTTTCGATGAAGGTAAAATCGCCCATCTGCTTTTTCTTATTCATCGCTTTCAATCGGAAAATCCGAATCACCGAATAAGCTAAATAACAGAGCAATAAGGCACTAATTACATACATTGGCACTAATTCCGAGGGAATATTTGCCCACTTTATCCTAAATCCCTGCACTGGAGCGGCTGAACCATACATCAGATATTTTAATGCGGGTGTGGCAACCACTTCCTCTTCAAAAACACCAATACTTAGATGAACTAGGGGAAAAACTACGCTCAAAGCCATCGCTGCCAACAGATAATATCGATTGTATACGTGGTAAATCGTGTTCTTCAAGAATAGCGTATAGTATCCAAAGAATATCCCTGAATAAATCATCGATTTAAGCAGGTAAATAAATGTATCATTCATCGCCTTTCGATTTTAGGTTTTGCAATAGGAGTTCTAAATCTTCAATGGACATCTGCTTTTTGTCCACTAAATAGGACACCACATTCGTGTAAGATCCGTCGAAAAAGGATTCCGTTAAGCCTGCCATTCGCTGGCCAGAATAATCACGTTTTGAGACTTTCGC
>JBILCC010000167.1:0-3433 GCA_044353355.1 Aquirufa sp. | reverse complement strand
GAATGTTTGCAGAAAGTTTGATCTATTTTGCCAAATCCGAACAACACCCCGGGAATAATACCGGCAAATCAGCGTACTTTGGCGGCATGTCTCAATTATCGTTAGGAAAAAAACCAGAGGCTTGTGCTAGTTTTCAGCGCGCTCAATTAAAATCATATCCAGATGCTGCTGCGGCGATCGCACAAAACTGTAAATAAAAAAAGATGAAAAAATTACTACTAGGATTTCTATTAATAAGTGGCACCTTGTTTGGCCAAGAAAGCGAAAAGTCATTTGGCATGCTAGGTGGCGTGACTGACTTGTGGACCGTAGACCGTTCCACGAATACAAACGAATTCAGATCGCTGACAAACTTAGGTTTTCAATACTCCTTACGCAAATCAACTAAATGGGATTTAGCCTTCACGGGCTTAGCGGGTTTCAAAGGGGGATCCACTTGGAACAGTAAATTTTTAACTGGTTCTGCCGCTTTGCGCTCATTTGTCTTGAATCCAAACAAAAAGCACAAGGTCAATCCCTTTTACCAAGTAGGAGCGGAAGGCATGATTCGCAAAGACGTGGGCTTCCAGGGGTATGCCTATGAATTACATGCCTTGGGTGGTATCGGTATTGACGTGCCGGTGTATCAAAACTTCTCCCTTTTAGCTCAAACTAATTTGTCGATTCCCATGGTTCAAATCAATGAATCAGAATTCAATATTGCCAAAGCAAGGGGCCTAAATACCACCGTTTCTGTAGGTGTTGTCTACCACTTTAACTACCTAGGACCTAAAAAGAAAGCAGCGAAGGCAGCAGCTATCGCGAAACGCAATGCCTTTGTACGCGATTCTGTCAATACCGTCCGCGAGAAGGCACAAGCAGAAGAAAATCTACGTTTGGCTAAAATCGCAGCAGAGAAGAAAATCCAAGATGATTTGAAAGCGAAAGAAGAAGCCATTCTAAAAGCAAAAGCGGAGGCAGAAGCAGCTATTGCGAAAGCAAAGGCGGAAGCAGAGGCGGAAATTTTAAAATTAAAAGCTGAGGCGCAAGCATTAGCTCAGAAGAAAGAAGAGGAAAAAGCAGCAGCAGCTCCAGTAGTGAAGGTGAGAAAGAAGTTGCCTTTAGCGGAACAAATTAAAAAGGAGAAAGAGCCTATTCCAATGGAAGCGGCTCCTATCGTAAAAGAAAACAGCGCCCCTAAGCCGGTAGAAAAACCGGTGGCTCAGGCTTCCGTTCCTGCACCTGTGGAGAAACCAGTGGCGAAAGAAGTTGTCGCTCCGAAGGAGAAAAAAGCGGTCGACATTTCTGATGAAGCCTTCTCTGAGACCATCATCCTTTACATCAGTAACAGTGGGCAATTAATGCCAGAAACGAAGAGTAAATTAAACCGCATTATCTCCAGCATGAAGGCAAGACCAGAAGTGAAAATCAAGGTGGAGGGACACTCGGATAACGAGGGGACTTTCCGAAATAACTTGAAAGTTTCCCGCATTCGTGCCATGAAAGTCTTGCGTTATTTATACCGTTATGGTATACCGGAAAGAAGAATTATTGCGATTGCTCATGGAGAAACAAGACCTGCAGCAACCAATAAAACGGCAGAAGGAAGAAAGCTAAATCGAAGAGTAGAGATTAGCCTTGTAAAATAAGCAATCAGGGAGCCGCGCAAACGGCTCCCTTTTTTTTATGAAGTTGTTCTATATTTTAATTTCCGAACAACATCATTTGATGGATGTGAGCGAAACTCTCTAATTTTCGACGAATTGAGAACCTAAATACCCGGTTCCAAATCGTAAAGAGAGAATTATGAAAAAAATTATAGTCGGATTTCTACTGATCAGTGGTTCAATATTAGGTCAAGAAAGCGGGAAATCCATTGCTATCTTAGGTGGCCCTTCCCAAAGTTGGACGAAGAATCGATTAACTACTAAAGACGAAAACACCTCGTTTACTAATCTTGGTCTTCAATATACTTCCTATAAATCTTCGAAATTAGCGATCGTATTAACTACGCTTGCTGGCTTTAAAGGAGAATTCACGAATCCTGGAATTTGGGATAGCAAGCACATTTCTGCAGGCGCAAATATGCGTTATTTTGTATTATCGAGTGGCCATTCTGGTATCCTGAATCCTTTTGTTCAAGTAGGCGCGAATGCCTCAGCTAGACGAGATGTGGGCTTTCCAGGAAATGCATATGAATTGAATGCCGAAGGAGGCCTTGGGGTGGGGGTAAGAATCACAGATAAATGGTCCTTGATTGCTCAGACAAATTTAGCCATACCGATGGCGCAATCTACGGAAGGCGGTGTCGCGATTGGATCTGTACGTGGAACGAATAATAGCACCTCTTTCGGTCTTGTTTATCACCTAGGCGATAGTAAGGCGAAGAAGAAAGAGGCAGCTAAAAAAGCAGCGGAGGATGACCTTGCCAAGGCCAGAGCACAACAAGCGGCGCAACAAGCTGCTGCTCAAAAGGCGGATGAACAAGCTAAAGCAGAGGCTCTTGCGAAGGCCAAGGCAAAAGAGGAGGCGGATTTAAAATTAGCTCAACAAGAAAAAGCGGCAGCGGAGGCTAAATCCGAGGCTATCGCAGCCACGCAGAGAGCAGCCGCAGCAGAAAGGCAGAAAGTGGAACGGTTTACCTCTAGTTCATTAACCATCATTTTGTATATGACAAATCGCTGGGAGATACAGGAAACATCGATGTCTACGCTACATAAGATCGTTTCACTTATGGGCGAATATCCAGAATCAAAAGTGGAAATAATGGGGCATTCGGATAATTTTGGTTCAACAGAAAACAACCAAAAGGTATCCAAATACAGAGCAGACGGAGTAGCTAAATTCTTAAAAGATCAAGGAGTAAAATCGAATCGAATGAAGATTAGTGCCTTTGGAGAGACCAAGCCGACTGCCTCTAACCAAACCAAAGCGGGCATGAGTTTAAATCGCCGGGTAGAAATTAAACTAATTAAATAATTTCTTTCTAAATTTATAAACTAGGACCTAGCTTATCTATTTAAAGAGAAAAAAATGATTGAATCGTACTTTGCTACCATTCCCAGCGTGCACCGCGCCTTGATTTTAGCCGGAGGGATCACCCTGTTTTGGCTGATTGAATCCGGGATTCCATTAGTGAAATTTGGGTATAAAAAAGGGTCTCATGCCCTTCTGAATCTCTTTTTCACCTTCACCACCATCGCCATTAATTTCCCCTTTGCGGTCCTTTTAGTGGCAGCCAGCGACTGGACGGCGAAGGCGCATTTCGGTATTTTACAATGGTTCGAATTACCCAGCTGGGCTTTTTTGATTGTGGGCTTATTGCTGATGGATCTGGTGGGAGCCTATTTAGTGCATTGGATCGAGCATAAGGTGAAGGTACTTTGGAAATTCCATATGGTACATCACGCGGATACTCAGGTGGACACCACCACGGCGAATCGCCACCATCCAG
>JBILCC010000046.1:0-11450 GCA_044353355.1 Aquirufa sp. | reverse complement strand
ACCATCGAGCAAATGATAATACAGCCATTTAGCAGGTTCTAACCAGTGGTATTTAGCCACGTTACAAATCGTCGACGCGAGGTACATTCGGAGGTGATTATGCAGGTATCCAGTTGCGGGGAAAATACTTAATGCAGAATCAAGAGCTTGAATTCCTGTTTTTGCTTCGAGTATCGCGTGAGGAATTCCAAAGCGCTCAATGCCCTCCTGTGGATGGCGAATATCCTCAAAAATAGCATCGCCTTTTTGAAACCAAGTGCGCGTATAAAACTCGCGCCAGGCTAATTCTTGCATGAATTTTTCCGATTGTTCTAATCCGATTCCACGATCCTTCAATCGTTGGACGACTTGGGGAACCGTGATAAAACCACGGGATAAATAGGGGGATAAATACGAGACTCCACCAGTAATAAAGTTCCGGCTTCGTGCATACTTTTCTGGATCAAATTGATCGATTTGCGCTAATACCTCTTCGCGTTTTGTCGAAAACTTCATTAGCGCTTGCTGATTTTATTCATACTGATGCTACGTTGCAACGTGCATTTGAAGCGCGGATCTACCGCAACGCGTTTTTGCAGATGTTTAGTGCCGCGGCCAGTCATTCGCTTGCGCCACATGCGGAAACTCGACTCCTTACTATTCAGACGCATGAATTCGATGACCTCTTTTTCCTTTAGGCCAAACTGAAACTCGATCGCCTCGAAAGGCGTGCGATCTTCCCAGGCCATTTGGATGATGCGGTCGATATCTTCGTCCGAAAACTTATTTGCTACGTCTACACTTTTCACCACAATAGATGATTTGATCCCAATTCTTCTCCCACTTCTTGCGCCAGGCGAAAGGGCGATTACAGACGGGACAGGTTTTGGAGGGTAAATGTTGTTTTTTAACGCCTTGCATAAAAAAAGGGCTTGCCTATTAAGACAAACCCTTTTCAATGTAAAATGTTTAAACTAGAACAAATCTCTGCTGGAAGCGTTCCTCCCGCTAATTGAATATATATCCATTGCTTGACTGAGACAAAAGGCAACGGTGTTATAATTTATAAGGGTTGTTAACTCGTTTATTGACTGTTTTTACCAGATTACTTTTGAAGGCACTTTTGGGAATTACGTTCGATTTATGCTGCAAATCTGAAACAGATTTTTGTTGTTTACCCAACATTGCTCCTGATTTAGATTGTTTACTATATTTCATATTTAAACCTCAATTTCGCCCCGCAAATATAACACTGCTTCGCCCGCTATTTCCACGCGATCTCCCACTAATTTACAGGTTAACTCTCCGGTTCGCAAGGATAATTGACGAGCTGTTAATTCGGATTTACCTAAAATCGAAGCCCAATAAGGCGTTAAAGTTGTATGTGCAGAACCCGTCACCGGATCTTCATTCACGCCACAAGCTGGACCAAAAAAGCGCGATACAAAATCAGTCGTTTCACCAGGAGCCGTCACGATAATCCCACGAACTGCATGTGATTTTAATGCTTCAAAATCTGGTTGCAAAGCCAAGATTTCCGATTCAGAATCGTAAACAAACAAGTAGTCCGTTTTCCCTTTATAAACCGCACGAGGCGGCTGAGATAAACCAATGGCAAACTCCGATTTAAAAGGTAATTCCGCGAAAGAGTCAACCGGAAAATTCAAGGCCAAAACCGAACCATTCCTAGAAACGGTTAAAGGACCGCTTCGGTGCGAAACGAAGTTGATTTGATCACCGACATAACCCAATTCATGAAACAAAACATACGCGCTCGCTAAGGTCGCATGTCCACATAAATCCACTTCAACTGTAGGCGTAAACCAACGGATTTCATAGTTTTCGCCAGCGGCCAAAATGAATGCCGTTTCTGCTAAATTATTCTCCGCTGCAATGTTTTGCATCACGGCATCAGGAAGCCACGAATCTAAGGGGCAAACAGCAGCAGGATTACCTTTAAATCGTTCATTCGTAAAGGCATCGACTTGGTAGAGAGCTATTTTCATGCGCCTAAATTACGCAATTCTACTTTCATGTAAACTGATAATTATAGACAAATGCTATCTTTGGAATCCTATGAACGACCTACAGATCCGTCAAGCTACCACAGAAGATCTCGCTGCCTTGCAAGTGATCGGCCGGCAAACCTTTTCAGAAGCTTTTTCGGAAGGCAATACCGATGAGAATATGGCCGCCTATTTAGAAGAAGGATTTTCAGAGGAGAAACTTGGGAAAGAACTGCAAAATGAATATTCACAGTTTTACTTTGCAGAAAAAGACGGTCAAGTCATCGGTTATTTAAAGGTTAATGCAGGCAATGCCCAAAGTGAAAAAGAAGACCCTAATTCGATAGAAATTGAGCGCATTTATGTGCTACAGAAATACCATGGAAAGCAGGTGGGCGCCTTACTTTACGAGCAAGCTTTAGCCATCGCAAAAGCACGCAAGGCCCCCTATATCTGGTTAGGCGTTTGGGAGGAAAATCCGAGGGCCATTCGATTTTACGAGAAAAATGGATTCGTGGAATTTGGCGAACATATTTTTCAGCTGGGAGATGACGCGCAAAGGGATGTATTAATGAAAAAAATACTACCTGATTTTTTCGAAAAATAAGCGGGATCCTTTGGCATCCGAACTAAATTTGTCCTCCTGAAAAACGAGATTTCCATTGACAAAGGTGCGCTTAATTTTAGCGCTCAGCTTTTCCCCTGTAACGGGCGCCCAGCCGCATTTATAGAATAAAGATTTTTCGCTAACCATCCAGGGGGAATTAGGCGCCACTTCAACTAAATCAGCAAAGTAGCCTTCACGCAAATACCCTCTCTCTTTCATTCGGTAAATATCTGCCACCCGATGACTCGTTTTTTCGACAATCTGTTCGATGGAAATCTCTCCCCTAGAAGCCAATTCAAACAAGAGCGGCAGCGTATGCTGTACGATGGGGGCTCCCGATTTTACTTGCTCATATGTCCCCTTTTTCTCCTCCTTACTGTGCGGAGCATGATCTGAAGCGATGATATCTATACGTCCCTCTTTCAGTGCCTGGATCAGCATTTGGCGGTCATTTTCTGTCTTGATGGAAGGATTCCATTTAATATCTCCACCTCTTTTTTCATAATCAGCATCGGTAAGCCACAGGTGATGGATACAGGCTTCGGCCGTTACCCGCTTCGTTGAATAGTCATCTGAAGCTGAGAAAAGAAGCGCTTCTTCCCCGGTTGAAATGTGAAAAAAATGAAGTCTATTGTTGTATTTTGCTTGAATCCCCAGCACTCGTTTTGTAGCCGTTACACAAGCGTCTGCACTTCGAATTTTGGCATGTAAAGCAAAAGATATCTTCCCCTGAGTCTCCTCGAAATAATGCTCATAATTACGTTCAATGATAGATTCATCCTCACTGTGTAAAGCTATGAGCGTTTCTGCCCGCGAGAAAAGCTTTTCTAAATATTTCGGATTATTAGCTAAAATCTGCTGCTCATTAAAGTATAACCCATCATCTGTAATACCGCAAACGCTTTCATTATCAACCCGCAAGGCCTCTTCTAAATTCCCAGCCGTTACCCCCATGAAAAAGGAGAAATTAGCGAGCGATTGCTGCGCCGCGGCCTGGTATTTTTGTTCCAATAAATCACGGGTTAGCGTATTAGGAACGGTGTTAGGCATATCCATGAAGGAGGTCACTCCTCCGGCTACAGCGGCTCTGGATTCTGTTGTTAAATTCCCTTTATAAGTGAGTCCTGGATCTCTAAAATGTACTTGATCATCGATCATTCCGGGGATTAAGTAATTCCCATTGATATCAAAAATATCCGCATGGGAATCGCTAATATGGGACGCGATTTTTTCAATGCGCCCGTGGTGAATCAATACATCTGCATTAAAGGAAGCTCCTTCGTTGACTATTTTAGCGTTTACAAGTAATTGCTTTTTCATTTAGCGGCGGCTCTTTCAAAACGATCATTAATGGTACGTCCTAAATTATAATTAGGCAGACGCTCTACAATAATTAATTCGACTCCTGACTTTTCTAATTGATGCAAGGCATCGTACATGTGGGCGGCGGCTTCTTTAAAGCTTCCGCTTGGAGAAAGAATGTGATTGATGGCGACTTTGGGACTAGCAATCTTCACTTCACTAAACCATAAAATCCCTACTTTCTTTTCCTTGACGGCACTCAACATAAACAGGGGTTCATAACTAATAATTAATTCACATAATGGTGAATAATGTTTCTTGCTTCTGCCTGGCGCCAGGTGTACTGACTCGGAAGAAGTACGGTCCAAAATTCGTCCTACCTCCACTTCAATATCCTCTATTGAAATGGCACCATGCCGCAATAAAACCACTTCATCGCCATCAAAAGAAAGAATGGTCGACTCTACGCCTGCTTCGCAATTACCGCCTTCTAGAATAGGAATTTGGGGGAAATAAGCCTCCACATGTGCCGCGCGCGTTGGGCTAATTCGGTTATAGGGGTTTGCACTGGGAGCCGCTACCGGGAAATCCAACGACTCCAGTAATTGCAAAGTAGTATTGTGGTTAGGCATTCGGATGGCCACTGTCTGTTGATTAGCAGTAATGGCGGGAGAAATCAAATCACTTTTAGGCAGGATTAATGTTAAAGGACCAGGCCAAAAACGCTCCGCCAAGCGTGACGCTTTAGGAGGAAAATGTGAAACGAGAGTGCGTGCTTGATCCATTGATTTTACGTGTACGATCAAAGGGTTGGTGTTAGGCCTTCCTTTGGTACTAAAAATCTTCGCTATCGCCTGTTCATCGTAAATATTGGCAGCTAAACCATAGACGGTTTCTGTAGGAATTCCTACCACCTCGCCCCGCTCTAACTGGTCTTTTACAAAGGATAAATCTGAGGTAATCATATCTCTACTTAGGGGTTACAAAAATCACAAAACATCGGATCCTCCGTCGTTTTCGATTCCGGGAAATCGATACAAGCCGTGTAGTGGCAGCCTTCACAGCTATAAATAACGGATTTAACGGATTTTGTAGGCAAGGAGCAGCTAGAACACACGAGGCCACGAATGACATCGGTAGGACTAAATCCGGGTCTTTCACAGCTAGGACAACAGCTCCTCATCTTCTCTACTAATTTTCCCGTCAGCTCCTGAATAACAGACATCCGGGTCGGATTGTTCATCGCACGCATATCGGTTTCGAGCGTATAGGTTCCAAAGCGATTTATTGCCTTTTGAATGGCCATTTTTAATTGCTTTTCTGACCTAATTCCTTTCTCCTGGTATCCTTCTGGACTTTTCACATGCAAGCCGTGAGAGGGAAATTTTACTTGTTGAAAAAAAGTATTCAATGTGCCCTCTGAGCCCATCTCATAAGAGGCATAATTCGTTTGCAGACTCGCCATTTTAACCGCTATCTCGAAATCCTTTTTTCGGTTCATTAACACGATAAATTCCTCATCAGCCGGTAAAAAATATAGCGTAGGATGTGGGCCAAAAGATCCTTCCGAACCGATAGCAAAATCCGCATCACATTCCTCTAAGGCTAAAATACATTTTTGCCTAGCCGCCTCTACAGGTGATAAAAATCGCTCCACTTCTCCCGTAAATGTCCCTAATAGATCCGTGTCTACATTCTCAGAAACAGAATACTCCATCCCAAAAAAATTTACCAAGGCCGGCCCAATGACCATTTCCTTCCCGTGTTTTGTCGCGATTACGACTTTCTTCCCTTTGAAATAGTTTTCACTAGCCATGGATGATTTGCATGTACAAGGGTAATCCCAAGGTGATATTCAAGGGGAATGTGACGCCCAATGCCATGGGAATATAGATTCCTGGGTCTGCCTTAGGAGCCACTAAGCGCATCGCTGCTGGTACCGCTATGTAGGAGGCGCTGGCTGCCAAAATGGAGAATATAAGTCGGTCTCCCACATTATCAGTTATGAATTGAGAAATATAGGCCACGGAAACACCATTAAAAAGTGGCACTAGCAAGGCAAAAAGCAATAAAAATGACCCCTGCTTTTTAAATGCCTTAAACCTGCTAGCTGCCACCATTCCCATATCCATTAAAAAGATGGCTAAAAAGCCCTTAAATATATCGGAAGTAAAATGCTTAATTCCGACGGATTGGGAAGAGTCCGATACGAATCCGATGAGTAAACTTCCAAAAATCATCAACACACTTCCATTCGTCAGCGAATGTTTCATCGCCATTTTCCATTGTACGGGAACTATTTCTGCTTTTTTTTCTGGGAATACATTCATTAAAATAACCCCCATAATGATGGCTGGAAACTCCATTGAGGCCATAACGGCTACCATTTCTCCGCCGACATGCAGTTTGTTCATCTCTAAAAAAGCGACTGCAGAAACAAACGTAACAGCGCTGACAGAACCATAGGATGCAGCAATAGCGCCTGCATCTGAGGAATTTAATTTAACGCGTAAAATGAAATAAGAATAGATAGGGATGATTAACGCTAACGACATTCCAAATATAAGACTCACGATCACTTCCGTCGTAATTCCTGTCACCGCTAATTCACTTCCGCCATTGAAGCCAATAGAAAACAATAAATACAAAGAAATAAAGTTCTTTGATGCAGCGGGAACCTCTAAATCACTCTTGACATATTTTGCAAAAACCCCTAAAATGAAAAAAAGTAACGTGGGGTTAGTCAAATTAAACGATAAGAGTTCAAAGTTGATCATGGAGATTTTTCCATTCCCGTTTGTAATGGGCGGATGAAATTATGCTTGAATTAAATGCAAAATAAACAAAACACAATCAATAATTTTTATTTAAGTTTATAATACAATGCATAAAGATATGTTATGAACTACACTTTAAATCAATTACAAATTTTCTTAAAAGTGGTGCACACATCCAGCATCACAAAAGCAGCAGAAGAGTTGAACCTTACACAACCTGCGGTTTCCATACAGATCAAGAACCTACAAGCACAGTTTGACATTCCATTACTCGAGATCATTGGGAAGAAAATTTACATAACGGATTTTGGAAGAGAAATTGCAGAATCTGCTAAAGGAATCTTAGACCAAGTATATGCCATCAATTACAAAACAATGGCATTCAAGGATCAGCTGGTAGGTCGTCTAAAAATCTCCATCGTATCAACAGGCAAATATGTGTTACCCTATTTTCTAACCGATTTTCTTCGTCCAAATCCTGGGGTTGAAATTAGTATTGATGTGACTAACAGGGAAAAAGTATTAGAAAGCCAACTCATAAATGAAGTGGATTTTAGCTTAGTTTCAGACGCATTAGAAAACCCTGCATTTGACTCCATCGACCTTCTATCAAACGATTTATACCTCATAGGCAATAAAGAGACCGCTAAAATAACTCCTACATTTAATTACAAGGAATTTAAAAATGAGCTCCCCCTCATATTCAGAGAAAACGGATCTGGCACCCGAAAAATAATGGAGAACTATTTTAAAAGACAAGGAGTAGATGGTTTGAAAAAGATTGAATTAATGTCAAATGAAGCCGTAAAACAAGCCGTTATCGCTGGGCTAGGTTATTCCATTATGCCAATCATTGGATTAAAAAATGAGGTCAAATCAGGAGCCTTAAAAATCATTGAACGGGATGGCTTGCCCATTACAACAACTTGGAAATTAATTTGGCATAAAGACAAAAATTTGTCTCCTGTATCGAAGGCATTTTTAGTCTATTTAACGGAAAATAAGGCTCAAATCAAGAAGAAATACTTTGAATAAAAAAAACCAAGCAAATAATGCTTGGCTTTTGAAAACTAAATGTTCATTAATTAAACTAACACAATTGAATAATTTAATTGGGTCAGAGTCGTTTGCAATTCAAAAGTAAACCGCCTTAATGAATAATAATATTTAAACTATATTATAAGAATCATAAATAATATTAATGCTACACTTTCGGCTCTGGCTGAAAAGGTAGCTGGGAAAACCCCTTCTTTCTCGCGATGCCCCATGAATTCGCTATCATACAAAAATCAGAGGTGCCCTCTTTTAGCCTTAATACCTTAGACCCCAATACGGATTGCGTTCGCCTTTAATTGATTCTTTGATGAAGTCAGCAATGATTTTGTTGTATTCCGCATCGGAGATTTTCTTGCCTTTCATTTTCTTCAAATTGAATTCATTCGTCAGTTTTTTAAACTCAACTTTACTGGCAATAATCGTTACATCGCCGTCATTGACATCCAATTCTAAAATTAAACCGGGTAGTCCAAAAAAGCGTTCTGGGCCCGCTTGAACAGGGATGTCTTGCGCAAACCAAGCGGTGATAGTTTGTTTTTTGACCGTGTCGACAGTGACTGCTTTCATGCAAATATAACCTGCCACCTCCTTGATTTGATTCAAGATTTTCCAGGTAGGTGCGTGCAAGGTATCGTCCACAATGTACGACTTACCCAGTAAATCGATGTAATCTGTTGAATGCTCAGAGGCAAAATTTTTCGTTAGAAAAAAGGTTTCTTTTCTGCCAGACCAACCTTGCTCTGCGTTGTCCTCACCTTGCTGGTACAAGCTTTGGTTTTCCGTAAATGCCAAAGTCATTTTTTGCTTCCAGCCTTCGTCTGAACTACCCCAAGTAAGCTTTATGCGATCTCGTTCCTCCGCGCTTAAATAGGTCAATCGGGACATAATATTCGCCCAAAAAGTGGTTCGTTCGTACTGAACAATTCCTTCTGTTTTCACCTCTTGAGAAAAAGCTGAAAAAGAGAGCATTAAAAATAAATAGGCAATTTTTTTCATGGCTTAGTTTTTACGAATGGGTGAACTCAATCCGCGCATGTTGTAGGTATAGCTTAACATGACGTATTGAGAGAGGGTTTGGGTCTTTTCGAAACTCACGAAGTTTTGAAAGGCGTTTTGATTTACACCTAGGTTCTTTTTAAACACGTCATATACGGTTAAGCGAATCTCAGATTTTTGAGCTTTCCCTACATATTTAAACACAGAAACATTCAAAATAGGCATCTCTTGGTACAATCCGCGCGTCTTATTTTCGTACACTTTGTAATCTAAATTATACGAAAAGAATGTATTCTTGCCAAAATTAACGTTTAATTCAGAGCCGTATTGGTTATTGTAAATCGTTTGATCGGGAAGTGCCGATTTGTCATAGGTCGAATGTATTAACCCAAATTGCGCATTCACATAAAGAGTGATTCGATCACTCGGAGTAAAGGAAAGGCGTGAAGATATATTTCCGGAATTCGTATTCGTATTAGATAATACATCGTTCAGAAAGAGCGGGTTTTTAGCCGAATTAAAATCGGCATTAATATTCAAGGTACTCACTGTTTTTTTCAATGGAAACCCAAAACCAAAGTAGCCCACATAACTTTCACCTCCAGAAATATTCATCGGCTTTGTCAAGACAACTCCGTTTGCATTAATGCTTTGATTATAAACCACCTGATTCACATTGTAATTGTAGGAGAGATTCGAATAGAAATTGATAAAATTCGCCGCGTCAAACAGATTAAATCCAGTACTCAAAGAGTGATTCATGCTGGGTAATAAATTCGGATTTCCGACACGCAAGAACAAAGGATTGCTATTATCAACAATGGGCTGTAAATCTCGAATAGAAGGCTCCTGAGCACTTTTATCGTAGGAGACAAAAAGATATCGATTATTTTTTAGCTCCAGATCAAGTTGTACTTTAGGAATCCATACCAAATAATTTAGGTCGATTGTAGCCAAATTCGTAGCTCCAGCTGCCCTCCTAAAATCCCCCGTTAAATTAAAGTGCTGAGCTGCCATGCCTAATTGTAAATTAAGCCCGTTTTTTGTAAACCGAACACTAGATCCTAATCGATTATAGGTCAAATTATTGTCATAATAACGACTCAAACTATCATTTCTTGTAACCATTCCAGCCGTACTGCGGTCAGAAAGATCGCGGTTTAATCGATTATTTTGGAAGCTCGTGTTAAAAAATGATTCCCAATAAAACACCTTCGATAAAGGCTCTACAAAAAAGAGACTGGACTTAACCTGCGTCTTCGTAGAGAAGTTGTCCGTTAATTGATCAATGGCTTGAATCGAATCCAGCAGTGTCGTTGCATTTAAGAATTGATTGAGGGACTTCTGTGTAGACGCTCCATCTGAGTTTGCATAATTATAGCCTGCACTGGCAGAGAAACTACGGCCCTTTTTAGCAAACTTATGTCGAAATATGGCGGTATTTTGTGCTGAAAAGGATTGCTGATCACTCCCGTTCATCAATTTCGTATTGCGCGGGAATAGGTTATTTTGAACAAGTAATTGTTGGAATATCTGGCTGTTTTGCGTCGCATTTCCAAAAGAAAGCTTTCCATTTCCAATCAAAATTAACGTATTCAACGTATCGATCGTTTTCTCATAGCGCAAGCTCATTCGGTGGTTCGCAGAGAACGATCGTTGGTTTGAAGTATCCGCGGAGTTTTGCGTTTTATCCTGAAAGAACCGCTGCGTACTAGAAATTTTATCCATCAAACGTTCGGATTGATTGAAGTAATAATTGGAACTAAATTTCACATTTTTAGTATCATAATTATAATTAGCTCCCCCTGAATAGTTCTTTGAAAACCCTTCTCTTCTGCCACCTATAGGAATTCCCATTTGATCATCTCCATCATCAAAAGTGATGTAGCGATTATTGCCTGAGAAACCGAAATCCGCTTCATCGCCCCAAGAGAAAGCCTGACTTCCACGAAAGTCTTGGTAATCATCAAAAGACATGCCTGACTGATTCGTATTATTCGCTAATCCAATCACCGAGACCTGGTTTTTCGCGTCAAATTTATTGTAATTCCCTTTGACTTCATTTCTGCCTTCAGTGGCTACACCACCCGTAATTTTACCAAATCCGCCTTTCTTATGACTTTCCTTTAATTCTAAATTAATCGTCTTCTCTTTCTTCCCATCGTCAATGCCGGTCACCTTTGCCGCTTCCGTTTTACCGTTGAAAACTTGGACTTTTTGAATGGCATCGGCGGCTATATTTTTAGTTGCTAGCTTCGGATCCGACCCAAAAAAACTACGCCCATCCACCGTCACTTTTTTCACAGTTTGACCTTGTGCTCGAATACTTCCATCGGCTTCAATTTCCATTCCAGGAAGCTTTCTCAGTAAGTCTTCTACTGTAGCTCCTGGTGGCACTTTAAACGACCCCGCATTATATTCAATCGTATCTCCACGAATACTCAGTGGTGCTTTCGCTGTTCTTACGACTACTTCAAACAATTCTTTAGAAATCGGTTTCATCGATAGCGCACCTAGATCTACTGCCTCTTCTTGCGCTGGATTCACGTCCACTTGCAAGGGGACATAACTCACATAGGAAGCTTTCAATATATAAGATTGGCGCTTGACATTTTTGAATACAAAGGCCCCTTGCTCATTAGCACGGCCAAAATTAACCAACGAAGAATCTTTAGGCAGTAACAACATCACCGTCGCCTGAGACAACGGATTTCCACTTGTATCGAC
>JBILCC010000166.1:0-3443 GCA_044353355.1 Aquirufa sp. | reverse complement strand
CTCTGTTTTTAATCGGAACCTTGGTGACGAATCTGGGTAGTGTGGTGTATGTGCTGGGGTTTATCCTAGCTAGCTTTTTGATTTTCAAATTTGGTGGACTTTCAAGTCCAAAAATTAAAGAATAAAGCATAAAGCACAAAGAATAAAGTCCGAAGGAAATGAGTCCGGAGGGAAAAATACATTTCTAAATACATCGCCGGAGGCGATTCCTACTTTATTCTTTATGCTTTATTCTCTGTGCTTTAGATTTTGTTTTAGTGAATGGCTTTCAAAAACTCCACCACCGAATTCTTAATTTCCTTAACAGAGGTATTACCTAAATTAGATAATATGGAGAAGGCAAGTGTCTTTCCTTCTTTGGTCAAATAATAACCAGAAAGGTCATAGGTATTCCCAAATGAACCCGATTTCGCCCAAATGCGAACACCCGGATTCAGATCTTGCACATTGCGCATGGTTCCGGTCTTACTCGCTTCTGGCAGCAAGGTATACAATCGATCAGGAGCGACTTCTTTAGCTAGCGTCTCTAGAATGTAGATAAAATCCTTTGGCCTCACTAAATCGTACCTGGATAATCCAGATCCATCGACCCAGCGAATATCCTTCAGAAATTCATTTCCAGGCTCTTTCTTCAAGTTTTCAATTACTTGCGCCGGATCCCAACCTTTCTCTGCGGCGATCATCACGAGCAACTGCTCAGCCACGGAATTATCACTTTCATGCAACATAGGCAGGTATAAACTATCCATCTTCCCAGCATAGAAAATCCGCGCATCTGGATGAACTGCCAGTGGCATCGTCTCTACTGATTTGTGTAGAGTATCTGTCAAAAGGAAGGCCGTCATATCAGGGGAAGTAATGAATGGCACATCCTGGGATCCATAGTTCTGGGTTTGTAATACCGGTAACTCAAACTGATTACTTAGGCGATTTCTTCTTACTTCCTGTGTCGATCCCGTTTTAGAAACCGCCTCAAAAGCATCTGGCATAATTCGCCATCTTTTAGCTGCAGCCGAAAAATTCACCAAGTTTGCATACAAGGGCATGTCCGAAATCTCCGCCGAATAATGGTCATTGTAATCATCCCAAGCCCATCCAGAACCCATTACTGGTATCTGCTTTAAGGGAGAACCATAAACTAAAACCTTCGAAGAGGCAGCTAAGAAATCGCGTAAAGCGGTATTTTTAATCGTAGGATGAAGATTAGAAATATCCCCTGTTCCCCAAAAAAAGAGGGTATCTTTTGTTTCGCGGTATTTGAAGGAGGGTATTTGGCTACCTAATATTCGATTTGCCTGTAAAAAGGTCAGTAGCTTCATATTAGAAGCTGGCATAAAATATTGATCTGCGTTTTTCTCGAAAAGCACTTTACCAGTCGCGAGGTCCTTAATCATGACGCCACTGGCCCGCTGAGCTAGGCTAGATTCAGTGTAAGCGATCTGCAAATGGGAGCTTTGGCAACCTACCAAAGCCAGCAGGAATAAAAAGGCGATATTTTTCATACAATAAAGGTAAAAGGTTTTCGTATTTTTGGGCTCAATTTATTTAAAAGAATGCTGGTAGGCTTTGTCATTTTTTACCTTGCGCTGAACCTGGCCGTTGGCTGGTGGGCCAGTAAAAAGGTACACTCTACGCAGGATTTCGTTTTAGCGGGACGTTCCCTACCCTTTGCTTTAGCCACGATGGTGACTTTTGCGACCTGGTTTGGGTCTGAAACCATCTTGGGTGCTCCTAAAGAATTCGTTCACGGTGGTGTTTTGGCTATCATTGAAGAACCGTTTGGAGCTGCTCTTGGCCTATTTTTAGTGGGAGCCATTTATGCTCGAAAACTGTATCCTCTACCAGTTTTGACCTTTAGTGATTACTTCCGTTTGCGGTTTGGGGCCTTCTCAGAAAAGCTTTCGGCGATCATTATGATTCCGTCGTATTTCGGTTGGATCTCTGCACAATTAGTGGCTTTAGGGTTGACGATGCATCTTTTGTTACCTATCTCAGTTGAAACAGGCATCATTATCGGCGCCTTATTAGTCATGGCCTATACCTTGCTAGGAGGCATGTGGTCGATCTCCGTGACAGACTTTTTTCACAACATAATCCTAATCGTTGGGCTCCTATTTTTAGCCTATTTGTTATGGGCCAAAGTCCCGGATTTCAATCAACTCATCTCTACACAACCGAAAAATTTCTTCCAAGCCATTCCTATAGAAAATACCTGGAAAGATTGGCTTGTGTATGGCGCAGCTTGGATCACTATCGGTTTTGGCTCTATTCCGCAGCAAGATATTTTCCAGCGGGTGATGTCTGCCAAGAATGAGAAAATTGCTGCAAAAGCCAGCATTGCTGCAGGTGCCATGTACTTGACGGTGGCTCTCTTACCCTTATTAATCGCATTCATTGCCGTTCGATTATATCCTAGTTTGCTTTCGGAAGATGAATTATTGATCCCCACCTTAGTGATGAAATTTACGCCAAGAGCCATGCAGGTTTTGTTTTTAGGCGCTCTTTTATCCGCTTTATTGAGCACCACTTCCGGCGCTATTTTAGCTCCCGCTTCCGTATTAGGGGAAAATATATTGAAACCTTTAATGAAGCGTCCATCAGATAAAATCGTGTTATTATTTATTCGGATTTCCATAGTGCTGGTGACATTAGCCTGCATCATTATGGCCATTGAACGTCAAAATATCTTCGAATTAGTAGGAGAAGCCTCAGCCTTCAGTCTTGTTTCCCTCTTTATACCACTGAATGCCGGTCTCTGGTGGAAACGTACGACTCCCTGGGGAAGTCATTTGAGTATGGTGTTGGGATTGGTTTTTTGGGGATATTTTCACTTTATCAGCCCATCGGAAATTCCAGCAGTTTGGTATGGTTTACTAGCGGGACTCATCGGATTATTATTGGGTAATCAAATTAAAGCCAAATCTGTTTAAGCGTGCCCAGATATTGCCCTTTCTTTCCGGTATGCACATAATCTAGGATTGCGTCGTTGATAGAAGGATAAATAGATAATTCTGCGATTTTATCCACGGGCACCCATACTAGATCATCAGCCGTTGTTTCACCCGCTTGAATGAGCGGGATTCCTCCTACAATATCTCCTTCGAAAATAAGATGTAAACACGCACTGTAATCATCTGTGGCATGTACCTGACCTGTAAAAAGCAAATCATGCACTTCCACCTCTATGCCGAGTTCTTCTTCGCACTCGCGGGCTATAGTAACTGGAAAGGTCTCTCCTGCATCCACATTCCCACCTGGTAGTGCAAACTTGCTTCCTCCCGGATAATCATAGCGCAAGAAAAGCACGTGATTATTTTCGATGATGAGGGCAGCTGGTCTAATTCGCATAGAGTTTGTGAAATTTGAAAAGATAAATATACCATTAGATTTCCTAAATTGCAGTCAAAATGAACGTATAGCATGCAAATAAGAGAAATTTGTCA
>JBILCC010000165.1:0-3444 GCA_044353355.1 Aquirufa sp. | reverse complement strand
ACGTCTATGTCTAGCACTTTTTCTAGTGAAACAGCTTAATTAGTAGTTACTAGCTGGTTAATCTTTTGGCTTCACTAAATCAAAATTGAAGTTAGCATTGAGGATTAATCCATTATTATTTTGGAATACATTTAAGCCGTTAATTTGCCTTCCTAATTGTAGTGTTTGGTTTAAATATCCTCCTTCAATTCGAAGAGTTTTATTGAAACGATAACCGAGCAAAATGCCAATTCTATTTTGGTCAAATACATTAGCATTTACATTTTCCCCAAACCCAACAAGCACCTCATCATATACTGCAAAGTAGGCCGTTTTATCCTTTATCTCTCGCCCACGTAAAGGAACCTGAAGGCGAACCATATACCTGCCCCTGTTTGATAGCGGATACTCGTCTTCGGTCGTTTCATTAGCCGAACTATATAGCCCAATAAATCGTTGTTCTAACATAAATCGGTGAGAAATATCTACAACTCCCTCTTTATGAGAAAGTTGAACCATTTCGAAAATGCGGTGTTCTGTAAATTCTCTACCTAATTTATTGAGAGCGTATTCCCCATAGGGAAATGTTTCAGCCCACGCATAGCCTACTCTAAATAAGACTCTTGGAGTCACATGGTAGTTTAGCCCAACTCTTAATAGGCCTTGTTGCCAATTTGAAATTAGGTCATTTCTTCGCCATTGATATTCTGTGTGAATTCCGGTTTTTTCGGATAGTTTGAAAGTGCCAAAATAATTGTACCAACCAATGGTATTCGAGGTTGTTAAGCGATTATTTTGTGCTAATGAATATTGACAAGAAACAAATAAAATAGCTAAGAATAGGGTAATTTTTCTATACATCATCCATAAAAGTACGCTTAATTTAGCATTTCCAATACGTTGAAAGCGGCCCATCGATACCAAAAAGAGGGTCTTTTTGTGGAATAGGGATATTCTCGATTTCTGCTAAAATAGATGGACTGTCTTCCTTTTGCAAACTAAATTTTAAGTTCCACTCTGCCCCGTTAGGATACCCGCCCACAAATTGATATTCAACAGAATTGTCGACTGAATAATGCCCAACTCCAGCGGGTAAAATAATCATGTCCCCTGTTTCAACGTTGATAATTTCGCCATTCTTGCCCCCTAGCATTAAGCTCACTTGGCCACTTTGTAATCCTAAAACTTCATGGGTATTGCTGTGAAAATGGTCTTCCGTTAAGATGATATCGTGCCAATTATTTGCCCAACCATTTTGGCAAAATAAGTGTTCAAAGTCCTTATTTGCAACGTGCTGAAGCGCATTTTTGTATATGACCACAGGGAGAATATTGTTCGGAATATCTCCGTCATTCTTGAAATAATAGGTGATGATGTCAACTTGTTTCATGGGTAACTGTAGGCCTTATTTCCCTGCTAAAAACTTATTCACATCTAACCAATGCACAAATGCATCAAACCATTTATTGCTCGTTCTGTTCGGATTTCCCAGGCCAAAGCCGTGCCCACCGTTTTGGTATAAGTGAAACTCCACCGGTCTGCCCGCTTTAAACCACGATTCAATCACGCCAAATTGTGAGTTAAATAAGAAGTCATCTGAGGCGATGGCATTAAACATGGGCGGAGCGTTTGCAGGCACTTTCACCGGCCCCATACCGCCATAAATCGGTCCTATAAAGGCAAGCTTCATCGTTTTAGAATTAAGCGTTGCGTGCATCGTTAAACCAGCTCCAGCAGAAAATCCAATCATTCCGATGCGTTGTGTATCCACGCCCCAGGCTGCGGCATTTTTGATGATCATCGCATAGGCCGCCTCCGCATCTGTGAGCTGGTTGGTTAAATCCATTTGAGTCATGGGATTGGTATTTTTAACCGTGCTATCCGTCTTTTGAGGGGCCGGACGTGGGCGGTTCATCCAAGCAGTAAAGTCGTCTAATTTTTCTGGGGTAGGGAATAAGCGGTATTTTAGAACGAAGGCGGTTATTCCTTTTTTGGCCAAAGCCTCAGCCACCTCCCAGCCCTCATTTCCCATCGAAAGCCAACGGTATCCTCCGCCTGGAGCCACAATCACAGCCGCCCCATTTGCCTTGCCCTTTTCAGGGAAGAAAGGCGTCAAAGTAGCTTGAGAAATATTCCGAGCCATCGGATCGCCCCACTGGCGAAACCACGTCTCAGGTGCCGGTTGGTCCTTTACAGACCCGGTATTTAATGGAATTGCGTTAGGCTCCTTAGGCGCTTCAAGCGGATAAATGGTTCCATCTTGTGCGATAGACGTGAATGCTAGACAGGTTAAAAGGGCAAACAATAGCTTTTTCATGGTTTTAAGAAGTTTAGAATCAAAAGATAAATACTTTATGATGGATTTATTGTCATTGATTGTGGGGCAAAATCTAAAACCTGATAAATCGAGAGGCTATTTAGATAACTAAGGATTTAATGTCTAATTTGCTCCTGAAATGAACCAGGTAAAAATCCATACGAAAAAAGAGCTTTTGGCCACACTTTCTAAAAACAGAGAGGTGATTAAGTCGTTTGGGGTGGCAAGCCTGGGAATTTTTGGATCCTTTAGTAAAGGAAAAATTCATGAATCGAGTGATGTGGATTTTTTAGTGGATTTTGACCCAAGAAAAAAGAGCTTTGACAATTTCATGGATCTGTCCTTCTTTTTAGAAGACATAATCGGCAGAAAGGTGGAGATTGTTACGAATCAATCATTAAGCAAGTTTATCGGACCTCATATTTTAAATGAGGTTCAACATGTTAGCCTCTAATATCGAATTGGTTCAACATATTTTAGTTGAAACATCCTTCATCTTACAGCATACTAATGAGAAATCAAAAACCGACGTGGTCAACGACGAGGTTCTTTGTCGTGCTGTCGTGAGAAGTCTTGAGATTATTGGAGAAGCGGCTAAAAAATTGGATGACGAATTTAAGTCAACAAATAATCATATTGAGTGGAAAAAACTTGCCGGCACGCGTGACAAATTGATACACGATTATTTCGGTATTGACTATGATATTGTCTGGGATATCATCGAAACCAAAATACAGGATTTAGATTATTTCATGCGACAAATAGAATAGGATTCAAGTAAGATTTTTTGTTTTGAAGTCGGAAACCCTTTAATTTGACATACAAACCCAAAAACCCGCAATGAATCTAGGAAAAATTGTCACATGGAGCTTTTTCATCAGCTTGTTGATGTCGCTAGTAGGGGCACTCATGAAGATTTTACATTTACCTGGCGCAGACCAACTTTTAATCATTGGAATGGTATCGAATGGGGTTTTTGTTGTCTCTGCTTTGTCCGAAGTATGGCGCTCAGAAAGAATCGATAAAAACGAGAAAATCATGTGGACAATCGCCTTTGTTTTTATGGGATTCTTAGGTGCAATAGCAGGGATTGTTTATTTATTGATGGGACGAAAACGAGTAGCTTAATTTATCTATATGAGCCAATT
>JBILCC010000164.1:0-3471 GCA_044353355.1 Aquirufa sp. | reverse complement strand
ATCAGAGATTAGCGCTAACGATTTACCTTCTTTCAGCATCTTAATCACCCCCGGTACACCCGTGTGCTCATTATGGGCGTGATGGGAATACAAAGGTTTAGAAATATTTAAATGCTTTAATAACTGACCTGAATTGCGTGTATCCTCCGCTAAAATCCCGTCTACCTCTTCCAGCACCCGAATGGCACGCAGCGTAATATCTTCTAAATTCCCAATGGGAGTAGGTACAAGGTATAATTTCATTCCGAAATTTAATTAAATGACCTGAAACAAAAAAAGCGAAACTTTCGTTTCGCTTTTCGCTCTGGTAGAGAGTGAGGGATTCGAACCCCCGGACCTGTAACAGTCAACAGTTTTCAAGACTGCCGCAATCGACCACTCTGCCAACTCTCTGTCTCCTTAAGAGATTGCAAAAGTAAGGCGTTTTTCCACATTTTGCAATACCTGCCTCTAAAATTTTAGATAAAATTCAAGATAAAATCTCTTTTGGCTTGAAAATCAAGCTCATCTGGAATCCAATTAATATCAATCCCCGCTCGTTCCATTTTCCTAAAATAGGTCATTTGGCGTTTGGCAAACTGATGAATTGCAGTCTCTAAGCCATTTTCAAATTCCTCCCTAGAAATCAAACCTTCCACAAAATTCACCATCCATTTATATTCTAAACCCATCCAACGCAATTCCTGGGGATGAACGCCCTCGAATAAAAGTTGTTGTACTTCTTCCAGCATTCCCTCATTCAGCCGGGCTTGAAATCGTTTCGATATCTTCTCTCTGCGTAAGTCGGTCGATGGATTTAGTCCAAAGACTGTATACTTAAATTGAATGTCCAAAGGTTCAGACAAGAAATGAGGCACATGAGAGAATTGGTAATTCGCTAACAATGATTCAATATACAAACCCGTTCCACCACAAAGTATGGGTTGTTTTCCTCTCGCAAAAACATCATTGATTGCATCAAAAGCGGCCTTTTGGAAATGGGCAACGGAGAATGCCTCTCCTATTTCATGGCTATCGATTAAATGATATGGGATGAAACCATATTCCTTTAAGTCTTTTCCGGTACCAATATCGAGGCGACGGTAAATTTGACGGGAGTCTGCTGAAATGATTTCCCCATCTAGAGCACATGCTAGTTCCACGGCTAAAGCCGTTTTACCACTAGCAGTAGGCCCCAATAAAACGATAAGCTTCTGATCAGTAGACATAACGTAATTTTAAATTCCCTTTATTCATTCTGTTACCAAATTGAATGGGGGCCGTCTCTCCAATCTTTGTAAACCCTACAGATAAAAAACCTTTGCCCGTATTCCATTCCTTGTCCACGTAGGTCATCACATTGTGGGTTTCAGGATGTAATTCTTTGTATGCCTGCAAGAATTTCGTCAAACCTCCTACCAGGCGAATGCTAGATAAAGTGGCAATTTCAGTGAGTTCGCCAGATAAGCAGCCTTCTAAACCCGGCTCTTTCATTACCAATGATTTGCCAAAAACAGCCACTGCCAGTAAAGGATGACCCTCATATACATAGGAACTTTCAATCCCCCGAAAAACCCGATGCGGTGGAACGATACAACCTAAATAACTAGAACCTTTTAAAAAACCCTTTACGTGTTCTTTGTCTAAAAATTCCCGTGCTGTCTCGGCATCTATGACCACAATACGGGTATCGCGAGCAAAAACGGAACGCAAAGGCTTTACTCGAGCAATCAAGTGTTTTTCAATCGATGCACGCCGTGATAACCATTGATCTTCCCAAATACAGATATCACCCGCTCGACTTTCCCCTGGCATTGCATTTACCCATACATTTGATAAATCATGATGCCATAAGCCATCCGATGTCGATTGAAAACCGACAGAATTAAGAAATTGAGCGAGGGTATGTGGGAACTCTTTTGGCATAAAACGTGTAAATATACAGTAGAATTAGGCGCAAAAGCGCTTTACATCACAAAACATATAGAAAAAACTAAACGAATGGACTACAGATTTGAGGCGAGCAGAAAGGAAGTTTCCACCTTTACGAATCAAGAGATCAGAGATAATTTCTTAATTGAGACAATTTTTCAGGCAGATCAAGTACAATTAACCTATACCATTTATGATCGCATGATCATCGGTGGCGCGATGCCGGTATCAAAAACACTAAGTCTCCCGAACCCAGAAAAATTAAAAGCTAATTTCTTCCTTGAAAGACGCGAATTAGGCATTATTAATGTAGGCGGCAAAGGGACGGTGACTGCTGATGGAGAGTCATTTACCATTGATAAATTAGGTGCTGTTTATGTAGGCCGTGGCGTGAAGGAAGTGAGTTTCAGTTCTGCTTCTAGCGAGAATCCAGCCCAATTCTATTTACTATCTTCCCCTGCACATGCTAACCATCCAAACGCGAAATTAGATCGTGAACAGGTGACGACCGTTGTTTTAGGAAGTTTGGAGACATCGAACCACCGCACTATTTATAAATACATTCATAACGAAGGCATTCAATCCTGTCAATTAGTGATGGGCTTGACGATTTTAGAACCAGGTTCTGTATGGAATACGATGCCCGCTCACGTGCATGATCGCCGCATGGAAGCGTATTTGTATTTTGATGTGACGCCAGGTCATGCTGTATTGCATTTGATGGGCGAAACGACGGAGACGAAGCACATTTGGGTGCATAATCACCAAGCCGTTATTTCGCCACCGTGGTCGATTCACAGTGGTTCGGGAACGAAGAACTATTCCTTTATTTGGGGAATGGCGGGTGAGAATAAGGATTATACCGATATGGATTTTGCAGAAATTGCTGATTTACGCTAATATGAGAAAACTGATCGTTCTTTTATTCGGGCTAAGCACCGCAGTGAGTGCCCAAAACTATTCCGAGCTAATGGCCAAGTCCTTTATGCACACGCATCCGGATTCCATCACTGTGAAAGTGGGGAAGCCCGCGGGTTGGGATTATGAGCAAGGACTGGTATTAAAAGCTTTGGAACATGTCTACCAAAGAACGGGGGACGCAACCTACTTCAACTACATCAAAAAGAACATCGACAGTTTTTTAGATGTGAATGGAAATATTCGTACGTACCATTTTGACGAGTTTAATTCGGATAACATCACCACAGGTCGAATGCTTTTGTATCTGTACCAGGAATTAGGGGATGAACGCTACAAAAAAGCTGCTGATTTGTTGAGAAAGCAGATTTCGGCGCAACCGAGGGATGCGGACGGCGGATTTTGGCATAAAAAAAGATACCCGAACCAAATGTGGTTAGATGGACTTTACATGCTGGAGCCATTCTATGCAGAATACGGACAAATCACGAACCAAGATAACTGGGCTGATATCATCAAACAGTTCCAGTTGATGTATAAAGGGGCAATTGATGCTAACACAGGGCTTTTATTCCACGCTTATGATCAGGCCAAAGCACAACCTTGGGCGGATCAGACAAATGGGCATTCCCCTAATTTCTG
>JBILCC010000045.1:0-11550 GCA_044353355.1 Aquirufa sp. | reverse complement strand
TCCTGGCAGTTTTACCTATGACGAAAAGTTAGACAAATGGGTGATGTCAGTTTTTCATCAGTACCAATGGGATTTGAACTATACCAATCCTAAAGTCTTCATAGAAATGCTCGCGAACGTATTTTACTATGCGAACTTAGGAGTGGATGTGGTACGTATCGATGCACCGGCTTTCATTTGGAAACAAATGGGAACTGCCTGCCAAAATCTACCTCAAGCCCACCAATTACTACAATTGATTAAAATGTGCGTAGAGGTGGCTACCCCAGGTATGGCCATTTTAGGCGAAGCCATTGTGGCTCCTGCCCAGATTATGGAATACTTTGGGACAGGCCGTTTCGCTACTCATGAATGCGATTTCGCCTATAACGCCACTCAAATGGCTGTTCAATGGGATGCACTCGCCACCGGAGATATCCGTATAATGCACACCGCCCAAAACGAATTAGTACGCAAACCAAAAGGGGCTACCTGGTTAACCTATACCCGTTGCCACGATGATATCGGTTTAGGCTATGACGATTGGATGATCGAGCAATCTGGATTTAATCCCTACGATCACCGATCTTATATCAAAAACTATTACAGCGGCGGCATCGATTCGCCGGCTACTGGAGCTTTGTTTGCAGTGAATCCGAAAACTCAGGATGCGCGCATTTCAGGTTCTTTAGCTTCGTTATGTGGTTTAGAGAAAGCCATCAGCTCAAAAGATGCTGCAGCTATCCAAACTTCTATCGATAAGATAACGCTAATGCAGGCGCAAAGTCTATTTGTGGGTGGCATCCCTATGTTGTTCTATGGCGATGAGGCAGCCTACACGAATGACTACTCTTATTTACAAGATCCAGGAAAATCCTATGATAACCGCTGGATGCACCGTCCAATCATTGATTGGAAGAAAAATGCGGCCGTTGACTCGCCGAATACGGTGGAAAATAAAGTATTCTCGAACCTTCAGAAATTGATCAAGCTGCGTAAATCACTGAAAGTAGTGGCTGACCTGAAAAATATTCATTGGTTAGAAGTGCACAATAGTTCAATCATCGGTTTTGAGCGCTTCCTAGATGGCGAAAAAGTGTATTTCTTATTCAACTTTAGCGCACAGCTTCAAGAGGTGACTTATTATCTGTTAGGTGCATTCGGTGAACGGTCAACAGCAATGAAAGATTTATGGTCAAACAAAACGATCCAAATCGGGATGGATCACGATCATTTAGCTTTTGCGCCTTACCAGTTTTATATCTTAAAATAAAAAACGCTTAGTGGTTTATTGAATAAAATATACGTTTAGGGAATAGCTTAAAGCTTTATCTATCAGGGATACACTACATTATTTTATCCATTTTTTCCTAAAAACCGTCTTAAAGGTCAACTCACTTGCCTTGATTGTTGTATTGTTTTTATGCCAAGCATAGTCGCCTCCATCTTTATGGCAATCCACATAATACACACGATGCCCCCAATTAAGCACTCGATCACCCGATTGGTAGATGGGCGCATCGGCCATATTTGCATCAAACGAACAGTTCACTAAATAAAATTG
The DNA here is from genome assembly GCA_044353355.1 of Aquirufa sp. Classification (GTDB taxonomy): domain Bacteria; phylum Bacteroidota; class Bacteroidia; order Cytophagales; family Spirosomataceae; genus Aquirufa. The sequence continues at coordinate 10,007 of JBILCC010000045.1, read as the reverse complement.
CGCCTCCCGGTGATAGCGCCCTAACTTATATCCCGGATCCCCGATGAACCGACAATTCTTCAAAACCGTCTTTGCCCCTTGCTCCCCAGATCCATCATGCCAAATCGCTGCACTCGTATTGTGACACACAAAGGTGCAATTCTCGGCCAACGCATATCCGCGAGGACAATACAAATCCACTCCTCCTTCAATCAAACAGTCATTTAAATAATACATCCCCGCATTCACATCCCAAGGACTCACCGTATCACCACCGCCTGATCGGATCGTGCAATGTTCGAAAGACAGCCTTGTTGCTCCTGGCATCGTCCTCACCGCGAATTGATGACCATCCTTGCGCACAATTTTCTCTCCCTCCTTCTCCCCTTTTTCTCTTGGCAGGGCATATTTTTGGACCGTCGTCGTGGTTTCTTTACCTGCCTCATTCAAACACGGTATCGTCACATCTTTGCTCATCGAAAATCCATAGTCATTCACAATCGTCATATTTTGAAAAGATAAATCGTGCCCTTTGATATTCAATACCCCTGCACCATAATCATCCGGATTAGCACAACGCCAAATATCCCGTGCAATCGTCTCCTGCATTACCACACCTTCCCTACTTTCCCCTATAAAACGGATATGATGCTTGAGGGAATCAATAAATACCTTTTCTCGGTAGTGCCCATTCTTAATGAAAATCTCCTGACCTGGACGCGCTGCATCCACTGCAGCTTGTATTGTCTTAAAATCAACACCCACTATCAATCGTTTGCGCATAAATCGGTCCATCCGTTCGACCACCTGATCGAACCAGTGATTCATTAAAACAAAGGTATGTGGCGAGTTTTCGAAGGTAAAGTATTCCGTATGAATGCCTAAAGCAGTCATTTTTTGTATAAAATCCGTACGTCCTGCATGCATCCGCTCGACCCCTGAATTCAAGAAAAGCACGGGTGGATCTTTTTTAGAAACATGGCTCAAAGCTGATGCTTCCGTCCAAACAGCCTCACCTTCTAGCTTATTATAACCAAAATAATAGGTTGCAGCTGAAATCCGCTTACTGTCATCGCCCTCCCCTGATTCAGGATGAATAAAAGCTAAAATTCCATCTATATCTATTACACCAGCGACTTTCACCCCTTTACCATACGTGTTTTCATCTTGAACAGCACCTAGAAGCGCGGCCATTTGGCCCCCTGCTGAATAACCGGCTACATAGATTTCTCCCACATTCTTGCGCTTCGAAACCCATTGCAAGGCTGCTTGTGCATCTAACATCGCCGCAGGATACAAGGCTTCGGTAGACAAACGGTATTCGACTAAAAACACCCGATAGCCGCGAACCGCTAAGGCTTTTGCTAAAGGAATATGCTGTGAACGATGTCCCGTTCGCCAGCCACCGCCATGGAAAAAAACTAACGTAGGCAGCTTTCGAGTTGCTGATATAGCATATTCGTCTATCGCCAGTTTTCTCGATCCTATAATTTTGTAGACTGAACTTTGAACTTTGCACTTTGAACTTTGAAAGTTGGCTAGACGCACAGTCGGGTCCTCTTTCATCAAATTCAGCCAAGCCGAATAATTAGCAAAGGATTTGTCAGGTTTACCCGTAATGCCCGATTTATTTTGAGCAACAAGGCTCAAAGAACTAAGCATCCATAAAATAAGGAGGTTGCGCATAATTTGTAAAGGCTAAGTTTCGATTATTCTAATCATTCTTCCTAATTTAAGGGTCTAAATCAAGAACTATGAAAAATATACGCGTGCTGGTGGTGGGTTGCGGAAACATGGGAGCCTCTCATGCGAAAGCCTACCAGAATGTAGCAGGTTTCGAAATTTGCGGACTCGTTTCCCCAGGCAATAGTAAAGACGTTTTGAATGAAGCATTAGGTGGGGGCCAAAAGCTCTACAGCGACTATTTCACCGCCCTAGCTGATTCCAAACCAGATGCGGTTTGTATCTCGACCTACCCAGATACCCATGAAGCTTATTCCATTGCAGCGCTAGAAGCTGGTTGCCATGTTTTCTTGGAAAAGCCAATCGCCGATTCCCTCGCTGGTGCGATTCGTGTAGCGGACGCCGTACAGAAAAGTGGAAAGAAACTCGTGGTGGGCTATATCCTACGCCACCACCCCTCTTGGATTAAATTCATTGAAATCGCGAAGACGATGGGAAAACCACTCGTAATGCGCATGAACCTAAACCAACAATCCCACGGCTATATGTGGGACGTGCATCGGAATTTGATGAAATCATTAAGCCCCATCGTCGATTGTGGCGTGCATTATATTGATGTAATGTGCCAAATGACGCGCTCCAAACCCCTTCGCGTTTCCGCCATTGGCGCGCGAATGACGGAGGATATTCCAGCAGGCAATTACAATTATGGTCAACTTCAGATTCACTTTGAAGACGGATCCGTGGGTTGGTACGAGGCAGGCTGGGGTCCGATGATTTCTCAGAATGCTTATTTTGTTAAAGATGTTTTTGGGCCAAAAGGTTCCGTATCCATCGTTGCAAAAAATGCAGGCGGCGAGGGCAAATCCGATGACGTGGAATCCCACACAAAAACAGAATCGCTACGTGTACATTACGCAGACATTGATTCAAAAAACGAATTTACCAAAGAAGATGAGTGGGTAAATCTGACCGATGAACCCGATCACCAAGGTCTTTGCGATCGAGAACAGGCCTATTTCCTACAAGCCATAAATGACAATATTGACTTAACAGATCACGTAGAAGACGCAGTGAACAGCTTGCGCATCGCTTTTGCGTGTGATGAGTCAGTGAGGACGGGGGAGATGGTGAGGCTTTAGTCCGAAGTCCGGAGGAAGGGAGTCCGAAGTCCGGAGGAAGGGAGTCCGAAGTCCGGAGGGAGGGAGTCGGAAGTAGGAGAGAGACTAGTTTTTACTCTTTCACTCCGGACTATTTCCCTTCGGACTATTTAAAATAAAAAAAGGCCTCGAAATTTAGATCGAGGCCTTTTTTTATTTTAAATATGTCGCTAACCAGCCTTGAATCTCCGAATAGTGGAACTTCGAATTATCTGGATTCAGGATCCAGTGGTTTTCACCTGGAAAGACGATTAACTTGCTTGGAATCTGAAGACGTTGATGAATGCTCCAGTTTTCTAAGGTATTGTTAATAGGGACGCGGTAATCGTTTTCGCCTACGGTTAACAGCATAGGGGTCTTGAAATTCGCGGCGAAGCGCATCGGATTTTGTTCTTTCCAGGTTTTGGTAGGTACCCAAGGTGCTCCTCCATTCATCAATTCTCTACCCCAGATCACATCCGAAGTTCCCCATTGTGCCTCCGAGTTCACTAAACCCGCGTGTGAGATCAAACATTTGTAATGAGACGTAGTCGCTTGCATCCAATTAGCAAGGTGTCCTCCATAAGATGCTCCACCAGCGGCTTGTTTACTACCATCAATGTACGAGAAGCGTTTGATGGCATCTGCTGCGGCTTCTTGAATTTCTTGGCCTGGACCTTTGAATGGGTCAAACTGAATATCCTGGGCAAATTTCTCGCCATATCCGATGGAACCCGTGTAGTCTGTCATCACAATAACATAACCTGCTGAACCTAAAATATAGGGATTCCAACGGTAGCCAAAGACATCTTTGAATGAACTTGCCGGTCCTCCATGCATCAATACAAATAGCGGATATTTCTTAGATTCATCAAATCCAGTCGGTTTCAATACAACAGAACGAATGTTTTTACCACGAGATGATTTAGTCCAAATCACCTCTGGTTTTTGCAAATCCAATCCAGCCAAAACAGCATCATTTGCCTTTGAAATTGCTTTCAAAGAACCGTTAGCAGAGACCCAAACCTCTGAAGGAGTCATCATATTTTGATATTGATAAGCAAAAACACGCGGATTAATAGACAAACTTAATCCGGCAAAAGAGCCCGTTTCAGCACCTAAAACAGACTTTACCGATCCATCTGCCACCGAAATTTCTACAATGCGATCGACACCCTGATCTTCGATACTTGCGAAGATAGATGAACCAGCCATTTCCATGTCATTGATGGGACGATCGAGGGTGGCGGCTAGTTCTTTTTTGGCAGTCATTGAAGTCGCATCAAAACGGTAAATGCGACTCAAGTAATACAGTTTATTCCCTTTAGCATAACCTGTCGCGATCAAGTATTTCCCGTCTTCTGTGTATTCCACTGATGAATAATCAGTCTCATCATTCACTAGCGTCGTTTCCTTTCCGCCAGAGATACTAACTGAATAAATATTCGATTTCGCAGATTGATACGCGGTAGTATTATATTCTGTGGTCGCTGTAAATACCACTGACTTCGCATCAGGGCTAAAATGATAGGATCCTAAACGAAAACCAGGTGAATTAACGAGTGAAACATTTTTCATCAAATTCACTGGTTGTGCACCTGACTTAAGGTCCATAGTAAAGATATGTCCTTGTTTTTCGTCTAACCAAGAGTCCCAATAACGAACAGGGAAAGATTGGTAGACACGTGCTTTGGTCTTTATTTTCTTCTTTTCGTCAGTGATTTTTTTGCTGACAGAGTCAGTGAAAGCAGAGGGATAAACGCGGCTTGAGAAAATGATACGAGAGCCATCTGGAGAGAATTTCACCTCACTTACTCCGGTAGAAAGTGTAGTTAAGCGTTGCGCTTCTCCTCCTGCTAAAGGTAAAACGTATAATTGGGGAGCCTCATCGCCATCTCGTTTTGCGGTGAAATAAATCTTATCCGAACCGGATGACCACTGGTAATTATCTTCGCCACCTTTAGAATTCGTCAATTTTCTAGGCGCTGAGGACCCATCTGCTGCGGCTATCCACAAGTCAGAGGTTTGCTCGTCTAGATTATAGGACGTTTCCACCCGAGAGTAGATCAGGTAGCGACCATCAGGTGAAATTTTAGGAGCACCCACTTTTTTGAGCTTGATCATGATCTCATGAGACATGGGATGCGTAATGGGCTTTTGGCCGTTTACAGAGAGACTTAATGCCCAAAAGCAGGACAGAATCAATAACATTTTTTTCATATCGATAGTTTAGATTCTTTAAATTAATTAATTTAATGCCACAACAACCTTTTTCAAATGAAAAATAATTACTTACAACTCGTATTAGCGGGCTCTATGCTATTAAGCGGTAGTCTCTATGCACAAGAAAAACCGGGAAAATTCATTGACCGAGATAATATGAATTTCAGTGTAAAAGCTGGAGATGACTTCATGGAATATGCAAATGGTCCATGGATCAGAAAAAATCCGATCCCTGCTAAAGAAACACGTTGGGGAAGTTTTAACCAATTGCGTGATTTCAATATCAATGCGGTTAAATCAATTTTAGAAGGTTTAAAAGGAACAAATGCTGCTCCAGGATCTATTGAGAGAAGAGTCGCTGATTTCTATTCGGCAGCTATGGACAGTGTGACCATCGAAAAATTAGGTTACACTCCTATTCAAGCTGATTTACAACACATCGCAGGTTTAAAATTTAAATCTCAAATCGTAACAGAGATTGCTAGAATGCGTTCAACAGGCGCAGGTTCTCCCTTATTTAGCTTTTACATTGGTCAAGACCGCAAGAATGTAGAGAAAATGGTTCCACAATTAGGTCAAGGTGGCACATCCCTACCTGATCGTGACAATTACTTGAAGAATGATCCTCGAAGCTTAAGGATTCAGGAGGCCTTCAAAAAATACGTGACGACCTTATTTACATTAACTGGAACACCAGAAGCACAAGCAAAAGCAAATGCGGAGACTGTCTTCCAATTAGAAAAGAAATTAGCTGAGGCTCAAATGGCTCGCGTAGAGATGCGTGATCCTTATAAAACATACAACAAATTTGCCTTCGCAGATTTTAGCCAAAAGACGCCTGCATTTAACTGGGCATTAACTTTCCAAGACTTTGGAACATCTGCTCCTGATTCTATCTTAGTAGGTGCACCTAAATTCTTCGAGGCAGCGAACAAATTATTGATCGAGACTCCGGTTGAAACTTGGAAAACGTATTTAACCTGGAATTTGTTACGTGGTAGCGCTGGGTATTTAAGCTCTCCTTTCGTGAAAGCTAGCTTCGCTTATTCACAAGTATTATCAGGCCAAAAAGTACAAACACCAAGATGGCAACGTATGTCCTCTATGACAGACGGTACCTTGGGTGAGTTATTAGGTCAGATTTATGTAGCCAAATACTTCAAGCCTGAGGCGAAAGCGAGAATGGTTGAATTAGTGGCTAACCTACGTAAAGCTTTTGCGGTTCGCATCAATAAATTGGATTGGATGAGCGCGGAGACAAAAGAAAAGGCTTTAGCAAAATTAAATGCCTTTACTCCTAAAATCGGATATCCTGACAAATGGAAGACCTACGATGGTTTAGAAATCAGTGGAGCTGAGTTTTATGGAAATGTTCGCCGCGCAGGCGCTTGGGGCTTCCAAGAAAACCTAGCACAATTAGGCAAACCAATTGACAGAAGCAAATGGGGTATGACTCCTCCTACGGTAAACGCCTATTACAGCCCAGTAATGAACGAAATCGTATTCCCAGCAGGTATCTTACAATTCCCTTTCTTCGCGGCTGACGCAGACGATGCCATCAACTATGGTGGAATCGGTGCAGTAATCGGACACGAAATGTCACACGGATTTGATGATTCAGGTAGCCAATACGACAAAGATGGAACGCTTCGTAACTGGTGGACTAAAGATGATTTAGCTAAGTTCAAGGCTAAAACAGAGTTATTAGGCAAGCAATTTGATGCTTATACTGTTCAAGATACCATACACGTAAACGGTAAATTAACCATGGGAGAAAACATCGGTGATTTAGGTGGATTGAACATGGCATATGAGGCATTCAAAATGACAAAGCAAGGAAAGTCAACAAAGAAAATTGACGGTTTATCACCTGATCAACGTTTCTTCTTAGCTTGGGCTCAAGTTTGGAGAGGTTCATCTCTACCAGAATCAGAGGTGCAACAAGTACAAACGGATCCTCACTCACCTAACCAATACCGTACCATCGGTGCTCCAGTCAATATGGATGCTTGGTACAAGGCTTTTGATGTAAAACCGGGAGATAAGTTGTACAAGAAGCCGGAAGATCGGATTAAGATTTGGTAAGCTAAGTCCGGAGTCCGAAGGAATTTAGTCCGGACTCTTTCCCTCCGGACTTTTTAAACAAAAAGGAGGCAGCTCGTAGGGCTGCCTCCTTTTTGTTTAACCTTATTTCCTTTTTTCGTTCTACTTCACGTATTTCTCTAACCATTGGAATTGCTCCCAAAGCATGTGCAATACATTTTCTTTTCCACGGTAGCTGTGGGCCTCGTAAGGAAGATAAACAAAGCGAGTTGTTCCTCCATTACCTTTCAAGGCAGCATACAAACGCTCTGAGTTAATAGGGAATGTACCCGTATTATCGTCTTGCTCGCCATGTACTAATAAAATAGGCTCTTTGATTTTATCCGCAAAGCTGAATGGACTCATATCAAAGTACAATTGCGGAGCTTGCCAGTAGGTACGATCTTCATTTTGAAAGCCAAAAGGAGTCAATGTACGGTTGTATGCGCCACTTCGAGCAATACCTGCTTTAAATAAATCCGTGTGAGCAAGTAAATTCGCCGTCATAAAGGCACCATAACTGTGACCACCCACGGCCATACGCTTGCGATCGCCCACACCTAAAGAAACTAAATAATCAATTGCAGCTGAAGCATTTAATCGTAATTGATCCACAAAATTGTCATTCGGCTTTTTCGAAGCATCCGTAGATACAATCGGCATCTCAGCATTATCTAAAATGGCATAGCCTTGAGTCGCGTAGTAAATAGGTGAAGCCCAGCTTAACATTGTAAAACGATCCTTACTTCCGCGAATTTGCGCCGCATCAGCAGCGGAATTAAATTCACGTGGATATGCCCAAATCAATACAGGCAATGGACCATCTTTCTCTTTATTATAGCCTTTAGGTAGATATAAATCACCTGTTAAGTCTACACCATCGGCACGCTTATACTTGATTTTCTCCTTTGTGATACCGACTAAATTAGGGTAAGGATTTTCAAATTGGGTCAAGGCCTTGTCTTGCGCAGGGTTTAATAGGTTCTTGATAAAATAGTTCGGAACTTCTGTCTGAGATTCCTTTCTACTTAAAACAAGTAGTTTATCTGCATCAATCACTTCTTCTACTAGTTCGTAATGACCTGGTTTCGCACGCCAAATAATCTCATTTTTCTTCGTCGCTAAATCAAATTTTGCAATAAAAGGAAGATCCCCTTGATCAGAAGAACCCACCGGATTATTCATTAAAATTTTCGTGCCACCGTCCGTGAATTGAATCACTTCACGACCAAAGGCATTTTTCGTCAAAACAGGACTTCCTGGGTTTTTATACGCATCTGTTATATTCCGTTCATACAAAGCTTCTATCGTTCCATCGGCGGAAGAATAACGACTCACCTTAGATGTCTGCTTACCACGCAAGACCTCTGTCACTAAAGCCACTTTATTATTTCCCCAAATCACCCCCGAAAAACGTGTCTTTGTCTTAAATAACTCTTTTGCCTCTTGTGAAAAAGGAGCTGACAAAGAGTAAACCGCATCGTGAAATTCCACTTGCTTTTTTATGAAACCACTATCTAAAGGCATCGCATAAACCAAGGTTGCCGGCTCATCATCCCGCCAATCAAATCCTCGAGGTACATTTTGGACATTATCATTTCCAGCTGGAGCACTCTCTGAGGAAGGCAATTTGGCAATTTCTTTGATCGTTTTTCCGTCCAAATCAAGCACTTTCACCGTCGTAGGAAAACCATAGGCTGGCACAGCGTAAGAAAAAGGTTTCGCCAGAGTACGTGTCAAAATATACCGTCGATCTGGAGATAACTGGAATGAATTGAATAAAGCAGGCTCCCCTATTTTCTTATTTACCCCATTCTTATACATCACTAATTGAGCCTCCGCATAATAGGAAAACAAACTTTCATCATAAGGGGATTTAATCAAATCCTGAAAAGTAGGCCTAGGCGCTGCCTTTCGCACATTCTGTTGAATCGTAGGTCCTTTAGGCGTAATAGGACGCTTGGGAGCTCCGGCTGCATCATGCGTCGTTACTTTGTAAAGAATCGTTTGATCGTCCACCCAAGTAAACGCGTTTCCTAGGACTTGATTTAAGGGAGTATTATTTATGCGAGAAGCTTTTTTAGAAGCGATATCAATCACATACAAATCCACTCCATTCACCTCTGTTTGCGCAAAAGCAATTTTCGTTTCCGAAGGATTCCAAGCAATGGCTCCTACTGCTAAGTTCTTAGGTAATCCAGCAATGGTCACCTGGGCACCCGTCTTAATCTGTTGCAAAGTAAGGCTGCTGATAGGACTTTGTCGAGATGGAGAGAAATTCAAAGGGTTTAAACGAAGTCCTGCTATTTTCATTTCCGGTTGACCCAATTCTTCCACTGTTGGATATGAATTTCGACCGAGTAATAAGAGATACTCGGCTTTTGAATCTATACGGACGAGCGGAATTGGTTTTGCTAAAACTAAATCTGCAATAGCCTTAGGTGGCAATTGATATCCATCGGTATCCTGAGCCTTCAGGGATGTGTGGGTAAAAAGTAAAACGCCAAGCGTCACTAAAATGGTTGATTTTTTCATAGGATAGATTTAAACAAAAAAAGGTGGCTAATAAATTAGCCACCTTTAAATTACAAAATAAATTATAATGGATTCTGTACAATCGCTGGATTTGCATTAATCTCACGACGTGGAATTAAGAATTCCCAACGCACATCTCCTGGGGCAACATCAAATAATAAAGCTACAGATGCAATGGCATTTGTACCATTTCTGTTCAATGCTGCGTTTGTACGCTTCAAGTCTAAGAAACGATGTCCCTCTCCCCAAAGCTCTACACGACGTTGTACTAAAACTTCATTAATTAAAGCATCACCTGTTTTAGTCGATTTTACATAGCTCGCATCTCTAGTCTTAACTAAATCAAACAATACTTGAGATGCACCT
>JBILCC010000163.1:0-3489 GCA_044353355.1 Aquirufa sp. | reverse complement strand
GTAGCCGTAGAAGGTGGCGGCTGTTCGGGCCTTATGTATAATTTGGATTTTGCGGCAGAAGCTCAACCAAACGATATGATTTTCGAAGACAAAGGCGTAAAAGTGATGGTAGACAAGAAATCGATCCTCTACCTTGCTGGCACTGAATTAGACTTTTCTGATGGATTGAATGGCAAAGGTTTTCAATTCAAAAACCCGAACGCAAGCCGTACGTGTGGATGCGGAGAAAGTTTTTCTATCTAATCGTTAACTGTTTGCCGTCTAAAATATAGGGTTTCATTAATTGATACACGTCAAAAATGGGCAATCCCATTACCGTGTAAAAAGATCCCTGAATGGATTCAATTCCCACCATCCCTAAGAAATCTTGTACCCCATAAGAACCCGCTTTATCTAAGCACGATCCTTCACGTACATAGAAATCAATTTCCCAATCTTCGAAAGTTCTGAATTTGACTAAGGCCGAATCTGCTTTCGTGAACAAACCTTGAGGTGTGTGTAAAGCAATTCCAGTTACTACTTCGTGTGTTTTCCCAGACAATTGCTGCAACATGTAGATTGCCTCCGATTTATCTTGAGGCTTATTCAATATATCCTTTCCTAAAATCACCACCGTATCCGCTGCTAATACTAAGGCATTCGGGGAAATTCTTGCTAATTCATTCGCTTTTCTTTCTGCCAAATGCACCGGCACCTCCTGAGGCTTCATCTCTGCAGAAAAGGATTCATCCACATCACTGGGTAATACGGAGAATTCGAATCCGGCCGAACGCAAGATCTCTTTCCGACGGGGAGAATTAGAAGCAAGGATAAATGGATATTGAAGGGATAAAGATGTCTGCATGTTCAAAAATAGCCCAAAATTTAAAAATATCAGGGTTTTGATAAAAATAAATTTATTTTCATTTGTATTTAATGTAATTACATTTAATTTTACAACATCAATTTTTAGTCATGGGTATTTCCGAAGCTTTAAAACAATCAAAATTTCCTTCTGAAGCAGCAAAAGCCGTTGTAAATGCGATCTACACAGGCAACTGGATCGTTCAGCAACAGCAGGAATTATTAAAACCCTTTGGACTTACGGTCCAACAGTATAATGTGCTTCGCATTCTTCGAGGACAACAAGGAAACCCGATGACCGTTTTAGCCATTACGGAACGGATGTTAGACAAAATGTCGAATGCCTCTCGCCTAGTAGACAAATTAGTGGAGAAGAATTTAGTGCTTCGCCGCGAATGCCCAAAAGATCGTAGGGCGGTAGATGTCTTAATTTTACCGGCTGGACTAGATTTATTAACCCAAGTAGACCAAGTCCAAAATGACTGGGGAAAACATTTCGACGCTTTAGGAGTTAGAAAGCTCGAAGAAATGAACCAAATTTTGGACGAATTTAGAACCGTATTTTCTCACAATTAAACAATAAATGATATGAAATCTGTAAAAGTAATTATTGCAACTTTGGCTTTAGGCCTAGTAACTTTCGCTGGCGTAGCGGCACCGAAAGTAGTTAACGTTAACAAGTCAGCTAGTTCTGTCGCTTGGTTAGCAAAGAAAGTAACAGGAGAGCACAATGGTACAGTAGGTATCTCTGCAGGAGCTTTAAATGTAGATGGCAACAAATTAATCGGTGGAAACTTCACCATAGATTTGAAAACTATCAAGGATTTAGATATCACAGATGCTGGTTACAACCAAAAATTCATCGGACACATCACTTCAGGTGATTTCTTCGAAGTAGAAAAATTCCCAACAGCGACTTTCGTTATCACTAAAGTAGCAGGTAACCAAGTAACTGGTAACTTAACAGTAAAAGGGATCACAAAATCAATCACTTTCCCAGCTGAAATCACTGTTAAAGGTGGTAAAGTTTCAGCAAAAGCAAACATCACAATCGATCGTACTGACTTCAACATCCGTTACGGTTCTAAGAAATTCTTTGAATCTATTGGGGATAAGGCGATTTATGATGATTTCGCTTTGACAGTTTCATTAGTTTCAGAATAATATAAAAAAGGGATTCTAGAAAATGGTCTTTCCCATATTTTCTGCGAATCCCATTTTTTATATTTATTCGATAATCTAATAACTCTGACGCTCTCTTATAAAGGGGCTTTGAGTAAAAGAATTTGTATTATTTAATTCGATAAAAATTAAGGCTTATTCGCAGAAAATATGTCGCAGACCATTTTCCAGAGTAAGCCTTAAAATTTATCATTCACCATTTACTATTCACCATTCAACAATATGTCACTTATCGACTCATTAACCTGGCGCTACGCCGCCAAAAGAATGACTGGAAACAAAGTTTCCCCAGAAAAAATGGATGCTTTATTAGAAGCAATCCGCCTTTCAGCATCAGGTTTTGGTTTACAACCATACAAAATTTTGGTCATTGAAAACCCAGAATTAAAAGCAAAAATTCAACCGATCGCTTATGGGCAACCACAAGCAGTAGAATCGTCACATTTATTAGTTTTTGCTGCTTGGAATGACATTACAGAAGCTCAAATCGATGCATTCATCCAATTAGTAGCTGACACACGTGGTCTTTCGGTGGATATGCTAGGGGATTACCGCGGAGCAATCGCTGGTTCACTTTTAGGTCGTCCAGTAGAAGCAAAAAGAAACTGGGCTGATCGCCAAGCGTATTTAGCGATGGGAACTGCTCTAGCTGCTGCAGGTGAATTAAAAATCGATTCAACCCCAATGGAAGGATTTATTCCTGCTCAATTAGATGAGTTATTGGGCTTAGAAGCAATGGGCTTACACTCAGTATTGATGCTGGCAGTAGGCGAACGCGATGCTGCGAATGACTTTATGGCAACTGCCATTAAAGTGCGTTATGCGAAAGAAGATCTAGTGATCAACTTATAATTTACATCCGCCTAAGAAAGCAAAAAGGCTCCGAATTCGGAGCCTTTTTTATTGAATTTCAGTCAGAGATACTACTGGTTTTAAATCCAGCTTCCTACCTTCTTCTAAGAGCAAATCCCAACCTGAGGCTAAGTCATTTCGGATGACGCCTTCTAGAACGGCTTCGCGCATAGCGATTTTAATCAAGCCAATTTCGCGGCCAGGACCAATATCAAATACTTGCATGATGATTTCACCAGAGAAAACGGGCTGAAAATTACGAAGCGAATCGCTTTCCTCTACCTCTTTTAGTTTTTGCTCTACAATATCGAAATTACGTAAATACCTTTTCACTTTATCGCCGTTTTTCGAGGTAATGTCAGCTCGACATAATGTCATCAAGGCTTCTAATTCCTCACCTGCTTCGAACAAAAGACGACGCAAGGCAGAAGCAGTGATTTCTTCTTTCGATAAAGCAATAGGACGTAAATGAAGGCGCACTAGCTTTTGGACTAGCTTCATCTTCTCGTTTAGAGGCAATTTCAGGCGTTTGAAGATGTTCGGTACTTGACGTGCCCCCATTTCTTCATGGCCATGAAAAGTCCAGCCTTTACCTTGAGCGAAACGTTTGGT
>JBILCC010000008.1:0-31205 GCA_044353355.1 Aquirufa sp. | reverse complement strand
GAACACCGCGATGACGCGCTTTTTGAGCTCCTCATCCTAGAAGGCTTCCAAGCCGGACTTTCTTGGATCACCATTTTGAAGCGACGCGAAGCCTTCAGAGAAGCCTTCGCGCAATTCGACTACCACGTCTTAGCAAACTGGTCGGAAGAACAAACGATGGCTCAAATGCAAAACGAGCTAATCATTAGAAACCGCCTAAAAATCAGCGCCGTTCGAACGAATGCGCAGGCTTTTATTAAAATTCAGGAAAAATTTGGTAGCTTTAACCAATATATTTGGGAGTTTGTGGGCCATGAGCCCATCCTAAACCACTTTGCCCAACACGGAGACTTACCCGCTAGCACAGAAATTTCTGTCCTTTTGAGCAAATCTCTAAAGAAGAATGGATTCCGATTTGTCGGTCCTACCATTTGTTATGCGTTGATGCAGGCCGCTGGATTAGTGAACGATCATACGATTGACTGCTTTCGCCATCCTAACAATAGCTAAATGAACAGACGGATAGTCATTATCCCCACCTACAACGAGATTGAAAACATCGAAGCCATCCTTTTGAAGGTCTTGAGCTTGGATCCCGTTTTCGATGTCTTAATCGTGGATGATGGTTCTCCTGACGGAACAGCGCAGGAAGTAAAACGACTTCAAAAAGCAAATGAAGGTCGCATTCACCTGCTCGAGAGAAAAGGCAAATTAGGCTTAGGAACCGCCTACATTGAAGGCTTTAAAATCGCCCTATCTAAAGGCTATGACTTCATCTTTGAGATGGATGCGGACTTCTCCCACAATCCAGATGATTTAATTCGTCTCTTTAAAGCGTGTGCAAAACCCGCTGAATTAAAGGCTGAGAACCTTGATGAATCAGAGGCCGGAAATGGCGACATGTCCATCGGTTCCCGCTACATCAATGGCGTAAACGTTGTCAATTGGCCGATGAGCCGTGTGTTAATGTCCTATTTCGCTGGCTTCTATGTGCGATTCATCACCGGGATGAAAGTGCAAGACGCAACTGCAGGATTCGTTTGCTACCGCAGAAATACCTTGGAAACATTACCATTAGACCAAATCAAATTCATCGGTTACGCCTTTCAAGTGGAGATGAAATTCACTACCTGGAAATATGGCTTCAAACTCGTAGAAGTACCTATCATCTTTACGGATCGGACCAAAGGAACGAGTAAGATGTCTGCCAATATTTTTAAGGAAGCGATTTTTGGGGTGATCCAGATGAAAGTCAATAGTTTATTCAAGCGTTACCAAGCCTAATATGAGCTATACGGTCTTAAAATCCATCCATATCATATTCGTTGTTAGCTGGTTTGCTGGCTTATTCTACCTTCCCCGATTGTTAGTCTACCACGCTGAATCACAAGAGAAGGATGAACCAGAAAAAGGTATTCTATCGAAGCAATTCGAGAAGATGGAAAAGATTCTATTCAATGCGATTATGATTCCGGCGATGTTCTTGACATGGATCACCGGATTATCCTTGATTTATGTGGCTTGGCTCAGCAGTTTTGCTTCTCAAGGCTGGTTGCATTTGAAATTAGGATTCGTGGTAGCCATTACGGTTTATCATTTTGTGTGCAGGCATCTAATTCTTCAATTCAGACAGGGAAATTTTGTGCTGTCGGGAACCCAATTGAGACTGTATAATGAAATTGCGACGATTCTATTGGTCGCGGTTGTTTTCTTAGTGGTGGCTAAAAATACCCTGGACTGGATGTATGGTTTGGGTGGATTTGTGATCTTCGCCATCGTGATTATGGCAGCAGTAACGATCGTTAAGAAAATCAGGAATAAGGCCTAATTAAGACAAGGAGCGATCCATATCGCGCTTCACATCTTTCTCCTTAATATCATCTCGTTTATCGAAAGTCTTCTTCCCTTTAGAAAGGGCGATATTTAATTTTGCATAGCCTTTATCTGAAATAAATAGACGCGTAGGAATAATCGTCAAACCTACGTTCTTTAACTCCTTTTGTAATTTGCCTAGCTCGCGTTTGGATAATAATAATTTACGATCACGAAGAGGTTCATGGTTATAATGAGTTCCTTCGTCGTAGGCCGAGATGTGCATATTGCGAACGAATAGTTCGTCTTGAAAGAAAACACAATAAGCATCTGTTAAATTGGCTTTCCCTTGGCGGATCGATTTAATCTCCGTACCCATTAAAACCAAGCCAGCCGTGAAGGTATCGATGAATGCATATTCAAAGGATGCCCTACGGTTCTTGATTTCAACAGTCTTTTGGATTTTCTCTTTTGCCATTGGAATAAAAAAAAGCCACACAGCGAAACGCTGCGTGGCCGAATGTAGCTAAAAGCTACTATTTATCTTCTTTTTTGTCGCCTTTCGTTGCAGCGTACTCTTTATTCAAGCCATCGATGATTTTGCTAGTCACATCTACAGAAGGATCAGCGAATAAAATTCCGCCACCTACTTTAGAGTAACCTAAAACGAACTCATATTTATTAGCCTTGTTTGTTTTAGTGATATAATCACGAATGTTGTTATACAACTCTTCGTTTTTCTTTGCTTGCTCTTGACCTAACTCAGCCTGCTTTTGTTGAGAATATTGTTGCAATTCAGCACCTTTCTTTTTCAATGTCATATCCGCTGCTTGTAATTCAGCTTGAGTCATAGCAGATGCGCGTTGTTGAATAGCCTGCAGTTCACCTTGAAGAGCTTGCTCTTTTTGGCCTAAATCAACTTGCAAACGGTATCCTTTGTTCTCAAACTCTTTTTGAGCGTCTTTGTAAAATTGATAATTCGTCAACAACGAATCAGAGTTTACAAATACAATACGTCTACCATCAGCAGCCGAAGCCCCTAATCCTGTAGATGCAGAGTTTGAATTTTGATAAAATAAGAAAGCAATTGCGATGGTTAAAACGCCCAACCAAGCGTAAGGTAAATTTTTCACGTGTATTATTTTTATAAATTGGATTGTCGGCAAATATACAAGGTCTGTATCGTTTGTCCTAAAAAATTATTTATTCTGTCTTAATCTGGCTCCGGCCCAAGTCCAAATACCACTAAACAAGCCCCCCAGTACACCAGTGAGCATAAATAAAGCAAATACATTTCCTTTCAAAGGGAAAACCTGAGCCATGCGGCCGGGTAACGTACTTGGATGCTGCATATCAAGCAAAAACGCCGATATCACCCAAAGTAAAAAGCCGGCGACAAATCCAGTCAAAAAACTCGACTTCAAAGGCATATTCAATACAAAGGCCACTAGCCCAAAAGCCACACCCATGGCATACCAAGGAAGGTAAATACCCACCAAAGCGCCTATAACGATTAAAATGATACTATAGATTAATTTGCTCATAGCTTATTTCGATAAAGTGATTTTCTTACGTAAACGATTCGATTTTTGATCCGGTGATTCTAGGTACAAGAGTGGTTTTAGCTCTCCTTTGGCCCAGGTATCAATTAAATCATCATAATGACTGCTACCCGGATTACCCGACTGACCACCTGGATAAACGCCATATGCTTTTGGTTTACCCTCTTTCGAAAGTTCCACCACTAGACGCCATGAAGGCCCCGTCTTCGTTGTCGTTGCATTCACAATGGTTCCTCCCCCACCGATCGGGATATTCAGGCGAGATAAGGCATCCATTCCAGGAATCAAGTGACGAACCCCTGTTTGCTTGTGCTTGTACCAAGCCCACTCAGGACCCTGCGGTCCATGCTGCTTCACTAAAGTATCCACATTCGCTTGCAAAGACTTCATCACAATATCAGACATCGACTCCTTAGCCGGCGTCTTCGTATCATCCCACCAGCGTGCTGCAGGTTCCGATTTAATCAATTGAATGGTGCGATCCATAGATGGACGACTCATAGGAACCTTTTCATCCGTTGAGAATTCATCATCCCAAAGGCAGTTCTGCAAAGTCACTACCCAGTTTTCAAAAATAGTGGCTCCCACGGACTCAGGGCTATTCACTAGATTCCATGATTTCAAGGCAGCTAATGCTTTCGATTGAGCCGCATTAGGTGATTTCACTTGAGCGAAAAGCAGAGGCAGTAATTCGCGGGCACGGATGTTGAAGTTGTCGTTTTGGAGTCCTCGTAAAGAATCCATCGTAATTTTTTCCATCACCGCCAGACGCTCATTAATGCGACGACCACGCTCAGAAGGGGCATATTGCCAACCTAAATAATAGGGATAAGATGGATCCGTTGAGAATTGATTCGCTGAACTCACGAAACCACGAACCGGATTCTTCACATGCGGATTGTGGGCCTGCGGAATAAATCCTTGCCAATCAGCTGCCGCGTCCGTTCCATCTAATAAATACTTGCCTTGCAGTTTCGACTTCAACGGAAACTTACCGTTCACCCATAAAGCGATATCGCCTTCATTACTAGCAAAGACAAAGTTTTGCGCAGGAGCTGAATAGAAGGTCAAAGCCTTCTTGTAGTCCTCGTAATTTTTCGCGCGGTTCAATTGATAGAAAGTCGTTAATTCCTGTGATTTCTCATGAGCGATCCAACGCAAGGCGTGGCCTACCGGAATATTTGAACGGAATGGTTTTTCGTGTGATAAATAAACGACAGGACCATGGTGTGTGAAGAAGATGGTATCGACCATATCTTTCTTGCCTTTGATCTTAAAGGTTTCGATGCGCATGGTCGTTTTCTTCCATTTTCCATCGTGCCAGTATTCCTGTTTCGAGGCGTCTTTGAACTTCACCTGATACCAGTCCAAAACGTCAGAACCCACGTTCGTTACACCCCAAGCTACATTTTTATTGAATCCAATGATGACGTTAGGCGTTCCTGGCATCGTCGAACCATACACGTTAACGCCTGGTGCGACTAATTGCATTTGGTACCAAATCGAAGGTAATGACAAGGTCAAGTGCGGGTCATTCGCTAAAATAGGTAAACCCGAAACCGTTTTGTTTCCGGAAACTGCCCAGTTATTTGATCCGATATTCGGATCTTTTTCTGGGGTAGTCATCGAGCTGCCTAAACCTGTAAAGTCAGCCGGTGCAGCTGGAATAGGCACAGGTTTGAAATCAACAGGAGAGCCTACCGGAATGATGGGGCTTTCTTGGAAAGGATAGTTTGGAAATAAGTCTTCTGCTACCTCGCGGCCATATTTGCGCAAGATGTTTGTCATCTTCAAATCGTCCGTTCCTGAAGCTAATACGAAGGACATATTCTTCAAGAATAAGGCGCTCTTGATAGGTGTCCAAGGTTCTGGACGGTAGTTTAATAGTTTGTATTCTAAAGGTAACTGTCGGTCTGACAAAGAACCAATGTAGGCATTTACCCCAGCTGAATAGGCTTCCAGCGCCATTTTTGCAGCAGGATCTTGTTGCATTCCTTCGAAGGATTTTTCCGCACCATAAACGGAACCCATTCTGCGTTGGAATTGATCAGATGCCATTCCTTTTTCACCTACGATCTCGGAAATACGACCACCAGCGAAATGTGTTTGGAACTCCATTTGCCATAAACGGTCTTTAGCTGTCAAATAACCTTGCGCCAGATAAAGGTCATGGTCATCCTGTGCAAAAACGTGTGGAACCCCCATTTCGTCATACACGACTTGAACGGGTTGATGTAGGCCATCAATTTGCAAGGTCTCTTCTGTAGGCTCACCTGATTCTGGACTTTCAGCGTTCATCCAAAAGCCATGGAAAGGACTAAATATTTTACCGATAGGTGGAATAGTTCCCCAGCTTTGATTCATCGCATAGGTTAAAAACAGGGCGATTACCAAGGGAAAAGCAGATTTAATAATTTTCATTGATGAAATAGAGGGAGATTAATGAAATATGCGAAGATTTTTTTCTATTTTAGAAAGACAATTTTACAAAATAGTTCCATTAAGCCCAAATAAATTATCTTTAAAGCTATATGAAAAGACGCACCTTCCTTCAAACCTCCACCCTTTTAGGCGCTAGCTTAGGAGCCACTGCCCAGGCAAAAACTACTGAGCCACTGATTATTGCCACTTGGAAAAACGAAAAAGCGACCATCGCAGGTTGGAATAAATTGATGGAAACAGGCAAAGCCCTCGATGGGGTAGAAGCCGGTGCACGAATTCCTGAAGCAGATCCAAATGATACCTCCGTAGGTTATGGGGGTTATCCAGACCGCGATGGCCATGTTACCCTAGACGCCTGCATCATGGATCATTTAGGCAATGCCGGATCAGTTACCTTTCTAGAAGGCATCATGCACCCCATTTCAGTAGCTAGAGCCGTGATGGAGAAAACACCACACGTGATGCTTTCCGGCGCAGGTGCTTTAAAATTCGCTAAAGAACAAGGTTTCAAAGTAGAGAATCTATTAACAGAGACTTCTAAAAAAGCATGGGAAGAGTGGAAGAAAGAATCCAAATACGAACCCGTTATTAATATTGAACGCCACGACACCATCGGTTTATTAGGTATCGGAAAAGCGGGCGAAATCGCAGGTGCTTGCACCACGAGCGGATTGGCTTTTAAAATGCATGGACGTATAGGCGACTCCCCTATTATTGGTGGAGCCGTTTTTTGTGATGATGAGGTAGGTGGAGCTTGTGCAACAGGATTAGGGGAATTTGTGATGAAGACCTTGGGCTCTTTCTTAATTGTCGAATTAATGAGACAGGGCATGTCCCCTCAAAAAGCCTGTGAAGAAGCCGTGATGCGCATCGTTAAACGCTATAAATACAAGGAATTCCAAATCGGGTATTTGGCCCTCAATAAAAAAGGAGAATATGGCGCATACGCCATCCAAAAAGGATTTAATTACACCATTACTAAAAACGGGAAAACGCAAGTCATTGAAAGCGCGTCCTACATGTAATTTTTATGGCAGCAGAGAAGAAAAAATATTTGTTTGAAATTGCATGGGAAACCTGTAATCAGGTGGGTGGAATTTACACAGTAATTAGGACCAAAGTACCATCTATGGTCGAAAAATGGGGTGACGATTATGCCTTATTAGGTCCCTATTTCCCCCAAACGGCTTCCGCAGAATTTGAACCTATGCCAGTCACGGATGAAACGCCACTGGGTCGCGCGATTATCAGCTTGCGCCAGAAAGGTTTAGGTATTCATTATGGTTATTGGTTGATCACCGGCAAACCAAAAATCGTACTTTTTGAACTGGAAACCTTGTTACCAGAAGTCAATGCGATCAAAGGACGTATTTGGGATAACCACAAGATTTCGACCTTAGGAGTAGAGGATTTAGTGGACCAAACGATTGTTTTTGGGGAGATGATTCGCCTCCTATTAACCGAGGTGGCTGAAGAAAATAAAAATAAAACGCAACTGGTGGCGCATTTCCACGAGTGGATGGCGTCTACTGGCTTGCCGGATATGAAGAAAGACAAGGTTAAAATCTCGACCGTGTTCACCACGCACGCGACGATGCTGGGCCGCTATTTAGCCGGCAATGTGCCTAATTTCTATGACGTCATCGAGCACTTCGACTGGCACAAAGAAGCAAAGCATTATGGTATCGAGGCACAGGCTTGCTTCGAGCGCGCTGCTGCCCAAAAAGCCGATGTGTTAACCACGGTCAGCGATATTACGGCGAAAGAATGCCAGTATTTTTTAGGACGCATTCCCGAATTAATTTTGCCAAACGGCTTAAACATTCAACGTTTTGCCGCTTTGCACGAACACCAGAACTTGCACTCAAAATACAAAGAGAGCATTTCGAACTTCGTGATGGGACACTTCTTCCAAAGCCAACCTTTTGACTTAGATCAAACCTTATACCTATTCACATCCGGACGTTTCGAGTATTCGAATAAGGGATACGATATTACGTTGGATGCCTTGGCGATTTTGAATCGCAAGATGAAAGAGGCGGGATCGAAGAAAACAGTCGTGATGTTCTTTGTGACGAAACAACCGTATCATTCGATCGACCCTGAAGTATTGCATTCCCGTGCGGTATTGGATGAAATCAGAGAAAACTGTCACGCGATTGAGAAGCAGGTGGGCGAACATTTATTCAAGGCCTCCGCATCATCCAGCGATCTACAGTTGCCTGATTTAAATGCCTTCGTGGATGAGTATTGGCGAATGCGTTTGCGCAGAACGGTGCAAACCTGGAAGACGAAGGCACGTCCTAAAGTCGTGACGCACCTATTAAAGCAAGAAGACGATATCATTCGGAATTTACACCGGACGAATCTATTGAATAACCCTGATGATAAGGTCAAAGTGGTCTACCACCCGGACTTTATCGTTTCCACTAATCCACTTTTTGGCTTAGATTATGGCCAATTCGTGCGCGGTTGCCATTTGGGCGTTTTCCCAAGCTATTATGAGCCTTGGGGTTATACTCCACTCGAATGTATGGCGCGCGGGGTACCTACGGTGACGTCGGATCTGTCGGGTTTTGGCGATTATATGATGCAGATTATGCGCGATTATGAACAATGGGGCGTGAGCGTGGTGAATCGCAAGACGCAATCGTACCAAGAAGCAGCGGAGCAATTAGCGAATCTGTTATTCAAATTCGTCCAGCAATCTCAGCGTGATCGCATCACCCAGCGTAACCGCGTGGAAAGTATTGCGGATACCTTTGACTGGTCGAATCTACGATCGTACTACGACACGGCGCACGAACTGGCGATCATTAAAAAGAAGAGATAAATCTATAAATGTTTCAAGGCCTCGCGTTTACTCAGCGGGGCCAAGGCATTGTTCTCAACGAAATCTAACACCCATTCCGCATCCGTTCGCGCATATTGGCGAAGTGCCCAGCCGATGGCTTTTTGGATGAAAAATTCCTTTGAAGAACTCAGTGCTTGAATGGTTTTCGCCAGCAAAACGGTATCCGTTTTGTCTTTATAACCTAGAGAAAAAACCAAACAAAAACGCTGCAACCAAAAATTCCCAGAATTCATCCAACGCTGAATCCAGGGATCTCTTTCGGAAGGGAATTGCAGGAAATATGGGCCTAAAATTTGTGGTGCCAAAAAGTCCACCACATCCCACCAAGATTCCTCGCCTATCCATTCTTCGAACAAGGCTGGCAATCGAGCATCCCATGATTTCTTCGCCTTCTTCACATACTCCATGGCGACATATTGAAATTCGCGTTCCGGCATGGCAAACAATTCGGTGGATACTTCAAACCAATCTTCAGAAGATCCGTATTGCTTATATAAGGCCTTAAAAACCTCGTGACGCTCAGGTTTTTTCACCCCCAGAAAAGGGTATTTTTCGCGCATGTATTTGCGCATCCAAAAGGCATTATCTGCATCCCCAAGATCGCGCAAGGCTTCTGTTATCGCTTTAACAAAGGGCTTCATCGGTTCGTAAAAAAGAGTTTACCTTTCATTCCTCCATCCTCTATAGCCCACTTAGATGCATCAAAAGGCTTGTAGCGAATATCCACAAAATTGATCTCATAGAAATTCTTCCAAATCACTCCCTTTTGATCCATCTTCCGAATACGGTTCGCTGAATTCGAAACCACTTCTATCTCCACTTGATTTTGCTCCTGCAAAATTCCGACTGGAATGGCGAGTTGGAAAGGAAGTGACCAGATCATCCCGATGTCTTTTCCATTGATTCGCACCTTCGCCATATCGCGCAATTCAGATAAATGGAGCACTTTTGCGTTAGCGATTTGATCGGCTGATAAGGTCAGATCGAAAGTATAGCGTGCTGAAGGAGTTGCGGCCAATGAAGTATCTAGCGAGGTATAATAGTTGAGTTCTGACAATGCTATCGTTTTAGAATCTATCTGAACGCGCAGATTGGTAGGTTCGATTTCTGTTCTGACTTTAATAGCCGCTGGAACCACTAAAGAAGGAATTTTAGACACAGGTTGTATGATCACACTTTGACCCGGAGCTAAGGAAAGCCAAACATCGGATCCTTTTTTACTATAGGTTTTCGAATCCGTCAGTGGATCCCAAATCTCTACATTACCCGAAAGCTTCTTCAATGAAATTTTTCCTTCGGTGAAACGAGAGTTTAAATTAGTCACGAAATAGGCGGCGCCCTTCGGAGTCTTCTTCCGAATAAAAGATAATCCCTTCGAAGCCATTGACTCGGTAGAAACTCCTAAACGAGTAAGCTGATCTGCCGGGTCTGAAAGTACGCGCATTAATAAAACGCTACGGGCAGACTCCCAACGCTCTTGGGCCTCTTTCGTCTGATGGAACGTATTCAAATGGAGTGGCAAATGTTCCAAGAAATAAACCGGATAGCCTTGTTTCACCCATCTTGCTAGACGCTCCAAGGTCTCCACCGAAATATAATGTGCCGCCGGAATTAACAAGACTTTGTAATTACCACCTGAGCGCGTTTTAAAGGTTTTACCAGGCGTCAATTCCAAATCAGACATTAATTCATCCGAAATATAATCCATTGAAAAACCCTTATCCTGCAATAAACCTGCCCACTGCCCAAAAGACGTATTCTTCAACCATTCCCGGCTATTCGCGTGCAATTCCAGCGTATGTAATTTACCTGATCCGTTGTTTGCATGCCAAACATCCTCCATCGGGAAATACAGTAAGGCATCGCTATCCGTCGGATTCGCCTGCAACATCGTCTGCACATTTTCAATGTATTTATTCAGGGCCGGCATTGCCTCCCAAAAATGACTTTGGGGATTAAAGTTCGTACTCGCATAAAACAACCAACCCGGCCACGCAACCTCAGGTGGCGAATAGGTCGCCCCATGGAAGAACACGTGATTCACTCCACCCACAAAAACCTGATCCAATACCGGTTTAACCTGTGCGATCGAAACCTTGAAGTGATTGCCTAACCAAGTCGCCGTTTCCGCAGAAACCAATTTCTTCCCTGTCAAATTCGCTGCCGAGCTCGCCAGCTTCAACGCACGAATATCTGGAATCCCAAATGTGGTGGAATCATATTCCGAATCCACGCGGTAGCCTGGGATATCGAAAGGTTTCGAACCAAAAAACTCCGCCTCCGGAATATCCGCCGCCGCATAAATGTCTAGTAAATTACCAGGGGAACCGTGGGCTTGATTTCGAGAGGTAAATCCCATCGAATTAATCCAATGATCAAACGGCAAGACAAAATTGCGCTGCAACAAAGTCGACATCGTCCGGTGGTAATCCGCAAAAATCTGGTTTTCCTCCTCTGATTCCGCTTTTTTCTTAGACAGCACATCGAAGTGTTTGCGCAGATCATAACCATTCAATCGCTGAAAAGCGGGAAATAAATCCGGTGTATAATTCGACCCATAGGCCTCATAAGAGTCATTATAGATGGCTCGCAAAGGAGAATGTGACTTCTTTAAAAGTGGCATGAAGGTGTGGCTGTATTTGGCGAAGGCTTTCATGTCGAAGTGATCCAGGACGAGTCCCTCTCCGCCGGGAGCGGCGCGTTTCACTTTTTGACCAGTTAAACCCGTCGTAAATACGCCATCCACGAATTGGTATTTTTTCGCCGCCTCTTTCTCTTTGATAGTTGGTCCGCCCAAAGGCCAGCCCGTCCCCATCGTCATATCGATTCCAAGGCCTAAACGCTTCGCCTCTTTCAAAGTAAAGAAGAATTTCGCTTGCCAGCCTGGACTTAAATACTGTTGAAATAAAGCTTCTGAGCCCTTCGCCCCGTAGATGGGAATGATGTGGAGACCGCCAAAACCAGCTTTCTTAAAATGCTCTAAATTATGGGTGATCCCCTTCTCGGTCACCGCGCTCCCCGGCCACCACCAATAAGCCCAGGGCTTAGCAGTAGAAAAAACAGCAGGATCATCGGATGACCCTGCTGTCGCTATAAATCTAGAGGTGAATAACAGAAGGAGTAAAAAACATCTTTTCATTCCCCGAATTACGTATTTTTAAACAAAACGGCCTAACAAATTCTCTAAGTATTCTTGCTTACCAGAGATCTGTGCAGGCTCGCCTACCTCGATTGCGATTTTGTATAAATCTTCTAATTTCAATTTACCAGCCGTATAATCCGCTCCTTTACCTGAGTTAAAGCTTGAATAACGCTCTGCTTTCAAGCGATCCATTTCACCATGTTTCGCCATCTTCTCTGCAATTAACAAAGCTCGGGCAATCGTATCCATACCACCGATGTGTGCATAGAATAAATCGGCCATATCTGTTGAATTACGTCGACGTTTTGCGTCAAAGTTAATTCCACCTCCGGCTAGTCCACCTTGCTTCAAGATAATCGCCATTGCCTCTGCCCATTCGTAAATGTCCGTCGGGAATTGATCGGTATCCCAGCCATTTTGCGTATCTCCGCGGTTCGCATCAATCGAAGCTAACATGCCCGCATCAGAGGCTACTTGACATTCGTGAGCGAAAGTATGTCCAGCTAATGTGGCGTGATTTACTTCTAAGTTTAGACCAAATTCGGATAATAAATCGAATTCACGTAAGAATCCGATCACCGTAGCCGCATCATAATCGTATTGGTGCTTAGTCGGCTCACAAGGCTTAGGTTCGATGAAGAATTTACCTTTGAAACCAGTACGGCGTGCATACTCTACACAGGTATGCAACATGCGAGCGAAGTTTTCGCGCTCTAATTTCATGTTCGTATTCAATAAGCTCATGTAGCCTTCGCGACCTCCCCAGAACACATAACCTTCGCCACCTAAGGTAATCGTAGCATCGATAGCACCTTTTAATTGAGCACCTGCGTGAGCCACTACTTCAAAGTTCGGGTTCGTAGAAGCGCCATTCATATAGCGCTCGTTCGAGAACAAGTTTGCTGTTCCCCACAAAAGTTTTACACCACTTTCTGCTTGTTTTTGGGCAAAAATATCCGTGATGAATTTCACTCGATCGCCAAATTCTTTGGGATCATTATGACCATCAATTGCATCCACATCGTGGAAACAATAGTAAGGTGCTCCCATCTTCGTAATGAATTCAAAAGCCGCATCAGCTTTATCAGCCGCACGCTGACGTGCATCTGAAGCCACATCCCAAGGGTAGTGGTGTGTTCCTGGTCCAAAAGGATCAGCTCCATTACCACAGAAAGAATGCCAATAGGCAATCGCAAAACGAAGGTGCTCCTTCATGCTCTTCCCCGCAACCATGCGATTCTCGTCGTAGTAACGAAAAGCTAGAGGATTGTCTGATTCTGCACCTTCAAATTTGATTTGACCAATGCCTTTGAAATACTCTTTTTGACCTATAATAACGCTCATACGATATAATGCTTTTATATTTTAATGAATGTTCCAAAACTACATAATCATCCTATTATTTACAAATATAATTTAGCACAGATTAGCACAGCTGTTTTTTTACTAAAAAATCACTATTTTGCACAAAATAACCTTTTAAACATGCTTAAAAAACTACTCCATTTAGTAGCGCTAACAGTTCTTCTGTTACCCGCGAAAGCACAAACTTCATTTAATGCAAATAACAGATTCGAGCAATTGGAATCGACTTTGCCCACGCCTAATTCCTACAGAACCGCGAGTGGTTCTCCAGGCAAGGATTACTGGCAGCAACGTGCAGATTATGATATCAAAGTCGAACTAGATGACATCAATCGCAAGATCATCGGATCAGAGACGATCACCTATTACAACAATTCACCAGATGATTTGCCGTATTTATGGATTCAATTAGATCAAAATTTATTTGAGAAAAATGCCCCAGGTAAGACGACTAAGACAGGTGAAATCAGAAATGGTATCAGCGCTGGTGCATTTCAGGAATTAACAGATCCGAAAGATTACGGCTATAAAATCACTGCCGTGAAAGATGCAAAAGGTAACCCCTTGCGTCACACGATCAACCAAACGATGATGCGTATTGACTTACCCACTCCGTTGAAATCGGGTGCGTCATTGAGCTTTGGAATCGATTGGAATTATTTGATCACGGCTTATTATGGCCGTTCTGGCTATGAGGTATTGGGCAAAGAAAACATTGCCAATTATTTCATCGCACACTGGTTCCCACGCTTAGCTGTTTACAATGACGTGTATGGCTGGCAGCATAAGCAATTTATGGGCCAAGGGGAATTCACTTTAAATTTTGGAAATTACAAAGTAGCGATCACAGCACCTAATGACATCGTCGTAGGGGCCGGTGGTGAACTATTAAACCCGAACCAAGTATTGACAGCTACCCAATTGAAGCGTTGGGAGCAAGCAAAAACAGCGACTCGTCCGGTGGAAATCGTCACACAAGATGAAGCGATCAAAGCAGAGAAGAGCGTTCCTACTGGAAAGAAAACATGGGTTTACAAGGCTGATAACGTACGTGACTTCGCGTTCACTGCTTCTCGTAAATTCATTTGGGATGCGATGCAAGTCGATGTAGAAGGTAAAAAAGTTTGGGCAATGTCGTACTATTCGAAGGAAGGTAATCCACTTTGGGGTAAATATTCTACCATGGTCGTAGCGCATACCCTTCGCTCGTATTCAAAGAGAACCATCGCTTACCCGTATCCGGTAGCCATTTCTTGTCATTCCACTGCGGGTGGTGGAATGGAATATCCAATGATTTCCTTTAATGGCGGTCGTCCAGAACCAGATGGCACTTACACTGAGAATGTGAAAAATGGAATGATTGGGGTGATTATCCACGAGGTGGGCCATAACTTCTTTCCTATGATTGTGAACTCAGACGAGCGTCAATGGTCTTGGATGGATGAGGGTTTAAATACCTTCTGCCAATACCTAGCAGAGCAAGAATGGGATCGCAACTTCCCAGCACGTCGTGGAGAGGCACAAAGCATTGTTCCCTACATGCGTTTAGATTCGAAGAACCAAGTGCCTATTATGGCTAACTCGGAGAATATCATGGATTTTGGAAATAATGCTTATGCTAAACCAGCTGCGGCGTTGAATATCCTTCGTGAAACGATCATGGGTCGTGAATTATTCGATTATGCGTTTAAAGAATATGCACGTCGCTGGGCGTTCAAGCAACCTTATCCAGCTGACTTCTTCCGTACCTTAGAAGATGCGTCAGGCGTGGATTTAGATTGGTTTTGGAGAGGTTGGTTCTATGGAACAGAGCCTGTGAATCAGTCGATTGAGACAGTAGAATGGTTCGGTATAGATACCCAAGATCCAGCGATCAAAAAGGCAGGAGATAAAGCGGTAGCAGAGGCTAAAGGCAAAACAATGTCATCTATTCGTAATAAAACAGATATCAAGCGTACCGTAGTGGAGGAAAATCCAGATATGACGGACTTCTACAATACCTATGATCGCTTCGCTCCTACGGAAGCAGACAAGAAGAAATACCAAGACTATATGGCGTCCTTGAATGAAGACGAGAAAAAATTAGTTACAGAAGGCAAAAACTTCTACGTGGTTAACTTCAAGAACAAAGGTGGTTTACCGATGCCAGTGATCGTTCGATTGAGCTACGAAGATGGCACAGATGAAGTGTTACGCTTCCCGGCGGAGGTTTGGCGCTTGAACGATGTGACAGCGAAGAAAATTATTCCTACCTCGAAGAAAGTAGTGAAATGGACATTAGATCCATTCTACGAAATCGCTGACATCGATACAGAGGACAATTCTTTCCCACGTGAGCCAGCTCAACCTACGAAAGTTCAGTTGTTCAAGATGCAAGGCAGAACGTATAGCGGAGGGGCTAACCCGATGCAAGAAGCCAAGAACGCAAAAGAGAAATCAGGAGCGGTCACTGGATCGAAAAACTAAGATTTCATAACTACGATTTCATCATAAAAAAGCCCCGATCGCTCGGGGCTTTTTTTATTCTTGATCAATCAAGTTTAATTTAGCAAGATCTAATTCGGTCCGCTGGTTTCGGCTGAAATACATGGGTAAAAATCTAAAGCCAAACTTAAAGTCTTTGATCGCATAGGACACTCGGGCCACAACGACGCTAGAATAGACTTCATCAAATCCTGTCAGATAAGCAGAAATTTCGGGTTGGAGGTTCACTATTTCTTTTTGGGACAATCCATAAAAAGGGGAATCCTCATCGATCGGATGAACTACTGTCCAGTTTAACACTAAACTGTCCACGTGACTCCGCTCTAATTTCAAATTAAAGAATTGATACCCCTGGTTCTTCGTAACGATTCGAGCATTCAATTTCACTTCCGCATTCGTTAACAAGTGGTCATCCTTGTAGCAAACCAACCGAAACATAAAGGCCTTACCCTGTCGGTAATTTGCAAAAACCATACTTTCTGAAAACCGAATAAAGGACCTGGGGCGAGAAAACCGACCATACAAAAGACCAGCCGCGATAGCGAAAGAAAGAAATCCAATTAATGATTCAACCGCCGCAATCCAATTCGTTAATTCCCCTACCGGATTCACTCGGCCATATCCCACCGTCGTAAAAGTCTGGGTAGAAAAAAAGAATAACTCCTTAATTCTTCCCCAAAACTTAACCTTCTCAACCCCTTCTAGACCCGAAGGTCCTGCAAGCCAATATAAAGCCGTAAAAAAGCAGTTGATTAAGAAATAGAAGATGAAAATTATAGCTAAGAATCGCCAACGAGGCATCGTCAACATACTCTGGTATCCACTGGCACGATCACGTACACTGATTCCTATTCGTTTGATATTAAAACTACCGTCCTTGTTGACCATTCGGCCACCCATATCCGAGGTTTTATCCCCAAAACCTGTATCCTGATTTACGTTTTCTATCATACTCTTTTAAACAAACCACAATTTAAACGATGCAATCACAAGTACCAAAGCCAAGATCCATTTCACCTTTACATTGGAAGCAATACCTGCACCCCACCGTGCCCCTAAAAAACCACCCACTAAAGACGCCACTAACCAATACAGCATTTGAGATTGATCCAATGGAATCCAAGTTTTCAAACCAGCTAGACCTGACACCGAGTTAACGAAAATAAACAGAGCAGAAACGGCTGCCGCTTCTTTTAAACTTGCCCATCGGAATAGTAATACCAGTGGACTTAGGATGATTCCTCCTCCGATACCGATCATTCCGGATAGTATACCAATCGCTGCCCCGGCTAATACCCCCATTCCTAGATTTAGCTTACGCGGTTCCGCCTCTTTTAACGTGATCACCATTCTGATAACCGCTAAAAATAGGCAAGCGCCTAAAATCTGCTTGTAGGTCGAATCTGTTAATGGAATGCGCGCACCTAAAAAAGCGGCCGGAATGGAACCGATCGCGAAGGGCCAAAACAACGTCCACTTGAAATAGCCTTGGCGATAAAAGGCGATAAAAGACATGAATGAAACTCCGAGGTTCAGCAGTAAAGCCGTTTGCTTCATAACAGGAGGTGCGATAGCAAAAAGGGCCATGACAGCTAGGTAGCCACTGGCACCACCGTGTCCTACAGAGGCATACAAAAAAGCCATTATAGCCAAAAGAAGAATTAATTCCACGTTACTTACGTAAGGCTAATTGGAAATAAATAAACATCTTCTCCCAATCCGCTACTCGAATTCGCTCTTCTTTAATTCGCGATGCAGGCAAGGATTTAATTTTTTCAAAAAGTCGAATATAATATTCATAGGCTAACAAGCAGCCTTTGCGTGCGACGGCAGGCAAACGGTGAATTCCGCGCAAGCCAGCATCAAAATCTAATTGAATATCCGCTTCAATTTCTTTTTTCTCGGCATCGGTAAATGTCGTAAAATCAACACCTGGGAAATATACTCTGCCACGCTCGTCGTAATCGGAACGAATGTCGCGAAGGAAGTTGATTTTTTGGAAGGCAGAACCTAAGGCGCAGGCGTCATCCCTCAAAGAGGCATATTCTGCTGGATCTCCTTCACAGAAAACACGCAAACACATCAAACCCACCACTTCGGCTGAACCATAAATGTATTGCTTATATTCGGCTGGACTGTAATCCCTTTTAGTCAAATCTAACTCCATGGAATACAGAAATGCATCAATTAACTCCCGTTCAATTCCGAATTTATTCACCGCCCATTGAAAGGAATGAAGAATGGGATTTAAGCTAATTTTTTCTTCAATCGCACGGTACGTATCCTCGCGAAAACGCTGCAATAAAGCTGCCTTGTCTTGATCGTGAAAGGTATCCACAATCTCATCAGCTAATCGAACAAAACCATAAACGGCATAGATGGCATCATGCACTTTTTCATCAAGAGTTCTAATCCCTAATGAAAAAGACGTCGAATAGGCCTTTGTCAATAACTTACTCGAGGCAAGAGAAACTTGTAAGTATAAATCCATATTATCCTTTTAATTCTTTATCTACTTCTGTCGCCACCACAATTCCTGATATTAAAGAGGGTGGTACGCCTGGGCCAGGAACGGTAAGCTGACCCGTGTAATACAAATTATCGAGGTGCTTATTTTTCAAGGTTGGCTTCAAAATGGCCGTCTGCATCAGCGTATTCGCTAAGCCATACGCATTGCCTTTGTAGGCGTGGTAATCTAATTTAAAATCCCGATGTGCATACGAACGTTTATACAAAATGGAATCGCGAATGGAAACACCACAATGCGCCTCTAGACGATCCATTAATTGCTCAAAATACTTCTCTCTTCCCTCTTCTGTATCTTCCAAATCAGGTGCAACTGGTATCAATAAAAAGACATTTTCGCATCCCTCTGGCGCGACAGACGGATCTGTAACCGAAGGCGCTGAAGCATAAAAAAGTGGATCAGATGGCCAAGAAGGATCCGTATAAATTTCGTGCGAATGCACGGTAAAATCTCGGTCAAAAAATAAATTATGATGCTTTAGATTAGGCAAACGCTTCGAGATTCCGAGGTAAAAAAGTAAAGATGAAGGAGCCATTACGCGCTTATCCCAATAGGCTTCATCGTAATTACGCAGCCCATCTCCTAACAACTCTTCCACGTGGTGGTAATCTGCACCTGCCACGAAAGCATCCGCCTCGATTAGTCCTTGTGCCGTTTTAACTCCACACACTTTCCCATTCTTGATATCAAAGCCCTGCACTTCCGCATTATAGCTAATCTTAACTCCTTTCTCCTCAGCTAGTGCCACCATTCCTTTCACTATATGGTGCATCCCTCCCATTGGATACCAGGTTCCTAATTTGATTTCCGCATAATTCATCAACGAATACATCGCTGGGGTATTTTCGGAAATCGCGCCTAAGAAAAGGATGGGGAATTCCATCAATTTCAATAAGGTAGGTGAAGTAAAGAACTTCCGAATGTGCTTATAAAAGGAAGAAAAGACATCAATGCGGATAGCATCGATGAGCAATTTAAGGCTTAAAAATTCGGTGATTTTACGAGAGGGTTTCCAAACAAAATCCTGAATCCCCACTTTGTATTTATACGCTGCCTGCTCCATAAACGCATCTAATTGTGCGGCTGCACCAGGTTCATAGGATTCAAACAAGGTTTTTAAATCTGTATAATTCGCGGGCAAATCAATGGTTTCTGTTTCCGAAAGGATCACAGAATAAGATGGATCCAGACGAACTAAATTATAATAGTCAGCTGGCTTTTTACCAAAACGACCAAAATACGTCTCAAAAATATCCGGCATCCAGTACCAGGATGGACCCATATCAAACGTGAAACCATTCGATTGAAAAACACGGGCGCGACCACCTGCGTGATCATTTTTCTCCAAAATTTGGACATCATATCCTTTCGTGGCTAATTCTGTTGCAGCTGAAAGTCCAGAAAAACCTGCTCCTATGACGACTACTTTTTTCATAATTTCTTCTAATTTAACAAATATACCGATTCTTCTTTTGGCCCAATGCCTAAAAAGAAAAAGCCAGATAAAATCTGACTTTTTAACTTCCTTCTGTTAACCAAAAAACTAATCAAAACCTATTAAAAAACTTTAAGCATACATGTGGAGATAGTTTTTCAAATCCCTTCTCGCCATAAAAATTCTATTTTTAACCGTACCGATAGGTAAATCTAATTCTTCCGCAATCTCATGGTATTTAAACCCTTCAAAATACAACATAAAGGGCACGCGGTACATAGAATCAATTTTTGCTAAGGCAGATTGAATATCTTCACTGATGAAAGAATTCACAGCATTGTTTTCTTGCAGCGACTCCATCGAGTTAATATAATGCAGATTATCAGTTGTATCGATGAACGTATTGCGGCGCACCATGCGTTGGTATTGCGTGATGAACGTATTCTTCATAATCGTGAATAACCAAGCTTTCAGGTTAGTGCCATCTTGGTATTTGTCACGATTTGTGAAAGCCTTTACTAAAGTATCTTGCACTAGGTCGTTTGCATCATCTCCGTCCTTCGTCAAACGAAGCGCGAAAGGGCGTAAAAACTTTGAAAAAGTGCCTATTTGGTAAGTAAACTCAAGAGCTGTCATATTGATCATCTGTTTTGTTCAACAAATTTATAAAAAGATTAAACAAAACAAATAATTTGTTTAAAAAAATTTAAAAAATATTAAACAAAATTTTTATAGCCTTGATTAGGGCATTCATCGACTGAGGAAGGTTGTTAATCGTTTAGGTCAAAGAAGATTCGGTTAAAAGGTGGATTTAACCTATCTTTAAACCCTATCTGTGTTATGAAATACCTTTTAATTCTTCTCGCATTCCTTCCTTTCAATGGCGTCGCGCAAACGAATTGCCACTGTACACTAAAGGGTGTTGTCGCTTCAAAGGAGAATAAAGAAAAAGTCCCAGGGGCGTATGTTTATATCAAAGGAACAAATAAAGCCACCATATCAGATGCAAAAGGAGCTTTCGTTATCAAGGACCTATGTCCAGGTAAATACACCATCATATGCCAGATGGCGAGTTTCGATCCTATAGAAACCACCATTAACCTAGAAGATGAACATCAAGAAGACTTTCTTTTGTCTACGCATGACGAGCATTTACAAGAGGTTTTTGTCCAAGGTCATAAACATGAAATTACCTCTCAATTAAAGTCAGAATTAACTGCTGAAGAACGCTCGCAACGGGATGGACTTTCGTTAGGCGAAATGCTGAAGGGCTTACCTGGGGTACAAAGTTTGCAAACGGGAAGTACGGTTTCTAAGCCCATTATCCATGGATTACATTCAACAAGAGTTGTTGTTTTAAATCAAGGCGTCAGACAAGAAGGCCAAAACTGGGGTAGCGAACATGCACCTGAAATCGACCCCTTCGTCTCTAAAAGAATCCAAGTGATTAAAGGGCCTGCGGGCTTGCGCTACGGTGGAGATGCCATTGGCGGAATTATTCTCCTGGAACCTAACGCGCTACCTGACACAGCTGGAATTAAAGGTAACCTAGAAAGCATTTATTTCACTAATGGCAGACAAGGGGTGATTTCAGGCATGCTAGAAGGTGGTTTACCTCGGTTGAAGGGTTGGGGTTGGCGTTTGCAAGGTACTTTTAAAGAGGCTGGTAATATTCAAACGGCTGATTATAATTTAAGTAATACAGGAATCAAAGAGGAGAATTTTTCAGGTGCCCTCGGTTATTCCGCTAAAAGAGGAGGAGCCGAGTTCTTTTTCAGCCGTTTCCACAGTGTCATTGGTATTTATGAGGGATCTCACATTGGGAATATTTCCGACTTAGAACGCTCGATCGCCTTAAAAAGACCCTTAGCTGCATTTACTCCAACTGATTTTATACGAGGAATTAATCGCCCTAATCAAGATGTTTGGCATGATTTGGCTAAGTTAAAAGGGCATTATTCTCTTCCAAACAAAAGTAGTTTTATTGCCACCCTAGCGACCCAATCCGATGAAAGATGGGAGCTTGATGTCTTGAGAGCGGGTAAGAATATTAATACCCTACGCTTCAATTTAAATACATGGAGCGGTGAATTACTCTTCGATGAAACCAACTCCGCGAAAAAATGGAAAGCAAAAGCGGGGATTACCTTCTTGGATCAAACGAATTTAACCTCAGGAAAAAATGTGCTAAGCCCTAACTTAACCACTAGTTTACTGCCCAACTTTAGCTTACAGAACAAGGGCGTTTTTGTGATGGAAAGGCGAGTGACCGAAAAATGGGAGTTTGAATCGGGCCTCCGCTATGATTGGAGGGTCATCGAAACTTACCGACCGCAAACTAATTTTTCGTCTACCATTCTTCGAGAAATGCAAACCTTTCAGGGGCTATCGGGCAGCTTAGGTTTAACGCATCACTGGAATAACAGAACAGAATCGCAACTTACCCTTTCGCGCGCTTTCCGCGCTCCGGGAGGAAATGAACTTTACTCGAATGGAGTCCACCATGGGGCTGGCGCCTTCGAGGTAGGGGATCCTACATTAGCGGGGGAGACAGCCTATAACGTAAGTTTGAGTACAAATTATAAGCAAGAAAATTGGGAAATAGAGTTGGGTTTATACACCAACCACATCCAAAATTTTATTTACCTAAAACCAGACGTGGTGGATGGAATTGCCCGTTACGCAACAACTGTTCGGGGTGTATTCCCTATTTTTAGCTACCAACAAGTAGATGCACGTTTTCAAGGAATTGATTTTCAGACATCCTATACCGTGAATGCACATTGGTCCATTCAACAAAAAACGAGCCTAGTTCGCGCCTTTGATACCCGTAATTCGACCTACTTAGTAGGTATACCGGCGGATCGGTTTGACTATACCGTACGTTATGGATTTAATAAGAATAACGCCTATTTGAGCGGCGGTGTTACCCAAGTTTCTACTCAAACCCGGGTGGCGGCTGGTACAGACTATTCTGAACCACCGGCTGGCTATTTCTTGATTAACCTGAACGGAGGAGTAAATGTGGGAAAAGTAGAAATAGGGCTTCGAGTTACTAACGCGCTAAATACAGCTTACCGAGATTACCTCAACCGTTTCCGGTATTACGCGGATGATCAAGGACGCAATATTAGCTTAAAAGTGGGCTACAAATTTTAGCGGCGAAGCCAGGATTCAGGGTTTTGGCGTACCGTATTTTTCCAAACCTGGAAGTTAATCTCTGCCGTCCCATCTTCATCTGAAGCAACAGAACCGATTCTTTGACCTGTTCTCACGCGCGTTCCCACACTAACTGAAACATTAGCAAGCTTGCTATAAACGGTAAAATAATCACCGTGCTGAATCGCCACCACCATATTGATGCCTGGTATATTCACAACGGATTGCACCACGCCATCATAAACGGAGTGTACAGGCGAACCAGGAGAAGTTTGAATATCTATCCCATTATTATTGATCATCACTCCCTTTAAAAGTGGATGTTTGTGCACCCCAAAGTGATCCGAAATAAAACCAGACGGAACTGGGAACGGCATACGACCTCGTAAAGCAGCGAAGGAACTAGCAAGTTTCGCCTCGTCCGCGTTCATATAATAGGTATTGCTTTCGATCTTCTTCTCCTCTACTGGTGCTGGCTCAGCTTTCGGCTTCTTCACTTCTGCAATAGTCGCCTTTTTCTCTTCTTTAGGTGCGTCTTTCTTTTCAGATTTAGCATCTGATTTTGTCTCAGCGGCTATCTTCGTTGCCTCCCCCTTCTTTATTTCTGGTAATGCAGGTTTTACTACCTCCGCTTTCTTCACTTGACGTGCTTGACGAAGCTTACGCTCCCTTTCAATACTTTTTTGGATCTCTCGCTGCACGATTCCTGCAATTAAATTATCCAATTTGCGAACGGCTAATTTTTTACGCTCTAGTTCCGTCTTTAACTTTTTTTCCTGCTGTGTTAAAACCGTAACAACCTTATCTTCTTTAGTCTTTAACACCTCTAATTTCTTCTTCTCCCCCTCTTTCTCTACGAGTACTTTTTTCTCCTCCTGTTTTTTATAAACCACTTTCTGCTCTTTAGTCATTAAATCCTGACGGGTTTTAAAGATCAATTCTGCTTGTTTTTTGCGATTGGAAGAATAATGTCGGAGGTAATCAAAACGGCGAACAAACTGCCCAATATCATTGGAGAGTAACAGAAAGCTCATCTTATTATAGACAGACGACGTTTTTTGAGCCTCATAGATCATCAAAGCATACTGCTTTTTTAAACGCTCTAATTTTGCCTTTAACACATCGCCCTCATTACGTAATTTTTGTGCCTCCTCTGCAAGAATTTGTTGATTTTGCTCCAAAACAGTGATCTGTTTTTTCTGCACACCGATCTGCTCTTTCAAGACATTAAGCTTACCTAAGGACGCTTTTTTCTTCTTCGAAGTTCTAGAAATAATCGTATTCAGCTCCTTGATTTTAGATAAATTATCTTTCTTCTGCTGTTCTAAAGCTGCTTTCTTGTCAGTCTGCGCGAAAGATGAACTGGATAAAAGGAACGCAAATAATAGTAAAAGGTATTTCAAGGCTTTAATAGTTTGGCTGGTACTTTAAAGGGGAATTCCAAAGGGGTATCTAACAACTCTACTTTAGAATATTTAATTGTAATTAAGGTCTGATTCACCTGATTTTCTTTGTTCTTCACATCTAAGGTGATTGAACTAGAGAAGGGGAAAATCGCAGAATTCAAATTCGCATAATCCTCGTAATCCAAAGTCATTTTATTGGATGATGGAAGATCACTCACAGACAATTTCTTCAATTTCCGATTAGGCCCTACCCAGTTATTAACCTCTACGTGGCCCTCTTGCTGTTTTACTAAGAAATTTTCATTCTCGCGAACGACACGGCGCGTATTATTTTTCTTGTAGGGTTGATTACCTACGATCATATTTTGAATCAAATCATAGCCTACTTTAAAGCCTAGACTGGTACTCAAACTATCATAAGTCAGATTTGTATATTCGTTATTAATCTTATGATAGAATTGAACACGATCTTTAGTGAATAAAATCGCCGCGCCGGAAATCATCGAAACGGATATATTCGCCCAGATAATGCTATCCTTTTTCATTCGAATATCTACAATATAGGTATCTGAATTGTCTTTGGTCTTCCAAACCACTTTCGATTTTGCCTTCAAATAAGTAAAATTCAAATCATCTGAAGCAGATTGTTGATCTACGCTTTCGATAGGAGCAGCTGGGGCTGGAACTGCGGCTGGAATGGTATCTACCCGGATGCTGTCAGCCGTAGGAGACTGAATCGTAGCCACTGTAAGCTTAGGAGCGCAGGCGCCTAAAAGAAACAGAAAAACAAGAATAAACAGGATCCGCATAAGGAGGAGTTTTGGAAACAAAAATAGCTCAATTTTCGGGAATTTGACGCAATCGAATCTTTTTATCTACAGTTTCACGAGCTGGATCTACCCGTAAAGCTTCTTTCCATGCCTCGAGCGCTTTATCCACTAATTTCAAACGAAAAAGTACATCTCCATAGTGTTCCCACAAAGTGGCCGACACATTTTCTTTGTCTTTCAAAGCAGCTTCCATCGCAACGCGCGCTTCCGGATAGCGTTTAAGTTCATACAATACCCAAGCACGGGTATCTAAATAGGTGCCGTTATAGGGATGGTCTGCTACTAATCGAGCGGAAAGAGAATCTGCTAATGCTAACTTTTCCTTTCTGATGGATAAGAAATAGCTGTAATTATTCAGTACATGATCGTCTTTTGGATTAGCTGCTAATGCTTTTTCAAAGGCCGCATCTGATGCGGAATTATTTCCTAAAGCCTGGTAAGCATCTCCTAAAATAGGATATGCCCAAGGAGCCATTCGAGGGTAATTTTCCAATGCCTCTAAGGCGTGTTCCACTACCGCGTCTTTTCTATTTAATTCCCAATCTAATTGAATGATCCGCACCCAAAGTTCTTCTTGGACAGGACCTAAATCAGCCGCTTTCAAATAATAGGCATTTTTCTCTGCCGCATCTTTGCATTCATCGCCCTTAAACAAAAAGACGAACTGCTTTACCCGGATCATGTCAGGTTCATTGTCAAAGCGGTGGTCATCATAGGCTAAGAGATTCTCAAAACAAGTTAATGCCTTTTTGTATTCTTTGTTCGCTAAGAGTAGGTCTCCATATAAAAGACCATAATCGAAGGAATAGGGTGATAACAGATGTGCCTTTTCTGCATTTGAACGAGCTGAGGTGAGTTGCTTGTCGGCCAGGTAGCTTTTGGCCAAATAATAAAAGACCGCCGGCTCCTGCGTCTGAACCTTAGCGAGTTTCTCGAAAACGAGAATTGCCTCACCAAAATCCTCCTTCATATAGGCGCGCATCCCGTCCACCATCAGGGCTTCGGACTGCACGTCTGTCTGCGATTTCGTCTGCGCCGAAATCTGCGCTGAAACACGAAAAAACCCACACAGCAAGAATAGTAAGCAGGTAAGTTTTTTCATCATTTTTAGGCTACCGTGACATTCACGAACAGATTAGATTCCTCAAAAGTAAGTTCAGTCGAAGCCGAATCCACCCATTCCAAACTCAAGGCTTGCACCTCCTGCGAGATATAGGCTTTGAATTCGTTCAAGCTGGCCGTCCATTCTTCGTCCGAACGTTGCACTTGGATATTTATTTTGTCCGTCACATCGAAACCAGAATCTTTACGCAAGTTTTGAATACGGTTCACGAATTCACGAGCATTCCCCTCGCGAACTAATTCCGGCGTTAACATATTGTCTAACGCGATCGTCAATCCACCCTCACTTGCCGTCAAATAACCCGGCATATCCTCTGTCAAGATTTCAATGTCCGCTAATGCGATCTCAAAACCTTGAATCTTAGCAGATCCGGCTGATTCGATCGACGTTAAATCCTCGGTTGACATTCCCGTGATGGCCTCCGCGACCACTTTCATATCTTTCCCGAATTTAGGTCCTAAAGCCTTGAAATTAGGCTTCACTTTCTTGTTCAACACCCCAGAAGCATCATTCAGATAATTGACCTCCTTCACATTTACCTCTGATTTGATCAGATCTTCAACGCGACGGATTTGGTCTCTCACGGACTCTTGCAACACCGGCACTAATACTTGTGCTAAAGGCTGACGCACTTTCAAGCGGTGTACCTTGCGAATCGAGTGAACTAGTGAACAAATACCTTGCGCTAATTCCATCGACGTTTCTAATGCCGGGTTTTGTAGGCGCGGATTTACCTTCGCGAAATGCGTCAAGTGAACCGATTCCTTTCCCGTTAAATTCTTATACAACCATTCTCCGTAGAACGGCGCGATAGGCGACATTAATTGCGCCACCGTCTCTAAACAATGGTATAAAGTCTCGTAAGCCGCTTGTTTATCCGCGTTGATCGCCTGATTCGCCGTTTCCGGATTCCAGAAGCGACGGCGTGACAAACGAACATACCAGTTAGACAAGTGATCACACACAAAATCTTGGATCGCGCGACCCGCCTTCGTAGGCTCATAGGTCTCGAAAGCCTCATCCACCTCCGCGATCAAATTCATTAATTTAGATAGAATCCAACGGTCTAATTCTGTTAAATCTTCCTCTTTAATTCCTGCTGGAACGAATCCATCGAGATTCGCATACAAGGCGAAGAAATTATAGGTATTCGTCAGTGTGCCAAAGAACTTGTTGCGCACCTCCGTAATCCCAGCTAAATCAAATTTCAAGTTATCCCAAGGCTGCGCATTCGTGATCATATACCAGCGCGTCGGATCTGCGCCGTAGGCTTTCAAGGTCTCGAATGGATCGATGGCGTTGCCTAGGCGTTTGGACATCTTGTTTCCGTTTTTATCCAACACTAATCCCGTCGAAACGACATTCTTGAACGCCACAGAATCTTCCACCATACTCGAAATTGCGTGCAGCGTAAAGAACCAGCCGCGTGTTTGATCCACCCCTTCCGAGATGAAATCCGCCGGATAACTCTGCTTGAATACATCTTGATTTTCGAATGGATAATGCCACTGCGCAAACGGCATCGCACCTGAATCGAACCAAACGTCGATCAAATCCAATTCCCTTGTCAACACATTTCCTGTCGCTGAAAGCAAGAATACCTCATCCACAAATGGACGGTGCAAGTCTGCCTCTCCAGCTGCTAAAGCCTTTAAAAAAGCTGCGTTTCCTTTTGTCTGAACGTCAGTCAAAGTCCCAGAAGCCTGCGCCTTCTCAATTTCCGATTTCAATTGCTCTAGTGATCCGATACAGATTTCCTCTGCACCATCTTCCGTCCGCCAAATAGGCAACGGCGTTCCCCAATAACGAGAACGAGACAAATTCCAGTCCACTAAATTCTCTAACCAGTTCCCGAAACGACCCGTTCCAGTCGACTCCGGTTTCCACTGAATCGTCTTGTTTAAGGCGATTAATTTATCTTTTACCGCCGTCGTCTTGATGAACCAAGAATCCAATGGATAATACAAGACCGGCTTGTCAGTTCTCCAGCAATGTGGATACGGGTGATCAAATTTCTGTACGTTAAAGGCTTTATTTTCGGTCTTTAGCTGAATCGCAATGCGCTCATCCACTGACAAATACTTATCGCGGCCTTGCTTCACGCGCTCTGCTTCTTTCTCCTCATCCGTTAAGTAAGCTTCTTTTACGGGTTCCAAAGCATAGTCCGTCACCTGAGCCACAAAACGGCCCTGGCGATTCACTAATGGCACTTCTTTGCCGTTTTCGTCGGTAATTAAAAGCGCAGGAATGTTGTTTTGGGCAGCCACTCTAAAGTCATCTGCTCCAAAAGTCGGTGCGGTGTGCACCATGCCTGTTCCATCTTCGGTCGTCACAAAATCTCCTAAAATCACGCGGAATGCTGGCGCCGATGGCTGCACGTAAGGCATCAATTGCTCGTATTCTACACCTTCTAAATCAGATCCTTTGCAAGTTGCAACAATCTCATATGGAATCGCTTGTGGCTTTTTCTCTGCCGCTTCGTATGTTGCAAAGTCGCCGTTTTCAGCGGCTGCTTGGAAGTAGTTTTTGACTAAGTCTTTGGCCAAAACTACATAAACCGGCAGGTAGGTGTACGGATTAAAGGTCTTGACCAATACATACGCAATATTCTTTCCAGCCGTCAAAGCAGTGTTAGATGGCAAGGTCCAAGGCGTAGTCGTCCAAGCCAATAAATAGACCGGCGCATCGCCTGACGCCTTAAATAAAAATTCCGATTTCGCGTTCTTGATCGCCTTAAATTGCGCCGTCAAAGACGTATCCTTCACATCGCGGTAGCAACCCGGCTGGTTCAATTCGTGGGACGAAAGACCAGTTCCCGCCGCTGGCGAATACGGCTGAATCGTATAACCTTTGTATAATAAACCTTGATCGTATAAACGCTTCAATAAGTTCCAAACACTCTCAATGTAGTTCGCTTGGTAAGTCACATAAGGGTTTTCAAGATCCACCCAGTAACCCATTTTCTCCGTCAAACTATTCCATTGATCGGTGAATTTCATCACCGTCTCGCGGCACTTTTTGTTATATTCTTCGACCGAAATGCTCTTGCCAATATCTTCTTTCGTAATGCCTAATTCCTTTTCTACCTGCAATTCTACCGGCAAACCGTGAGTATCCCAGCCCCCTTTACGCTTTACCTGCTTCCCTTTTAGGGTTTGGTAACGGCAAAAAATATCCTTAATCGCCCGCGCCATCACGTGGTGAATACCCGGCGTTCCGTTCGCAGAAGGTGGTCCTTCAAAAAACGTAAACGTAGGCTGTCCTTCTCTAGTGGAGATGGATTTTTCAAAGATGTTATTCGCGTTCCAGAAATCTAGAATTTCATCTGCCAAAGCGGCGTAATCTAAATTTTTGTATTCCTTAAAGCTCACAGACGTGTGGGGTTAAATTGAAAAAATTGGCAAAATTGAGGCAAAAATACAAAATTATACGGAACATATCACGTGAAGATTTGTATTCCGAACGCAATTAACTAGGTTTGAATATGAAGAAGGCTGAGATTCGAAAAATAGTGTTGGCGCAGCGCACAGAACTTACAGAAAAAGAATTCCGTGAGCGCTCTCAGCGCGTCATCGAAACCTTGACTTCTTTATTAACACCAGGTAAAACCATCGCCAGCTTCAAAGCCATCCCCTACCGAAATGAGATTAGTTTAGATTCGCTAGAAGGCAACTTTGCTTTTCCTCGCGTTATTTCAGCTGCGGAAGGCACGATGGAAATGGTACTAGCGGCAGAATTCGCTAACTCGGACTGGGGCATTCCCGAACCGGTGGGCGGTTCCGTGGTAAAATCAACCGATTTCGATATTGTCCTTTTGCCACTTTTAGCCTTTGATCTAAAAGGCAACCGTGTAGGCTACGGCAAAGGCTTTTATGATCGCTACCTTTTGAATTGCAGGCCAGATTGCCTTAAAATAGGCATCAGCCTTTCCGATCCTGTGGACCTGATTGAGGACGTTGAAAGTCATGATATCCCGCTAGATATCGCCATTTGCCCGGCGAAAATGTACGATTTTCGCTAATTTTCCTTTCGTTTCCCCATTTTAAGCCCTAATTTTGTAGGCTAAAATCCCAGCTTTGCTTTGAAAATCAGGAGCTTACTTTTCTTTTTACTAATCGCCACAGGCAGCGCTATGGCGCAAGAGAAGAAATTAATTCCAATAGAAGAGGTGCAGGGGGTATGGACAAGAAGGTTTTTATATGACAAGCATGTAATTGATCATCCTTTGGCCTTACAAATTCCTTTAATGGAGGCCAGAGACCCAGAAGTCAACGTCGAATTCTTAAAATTCAAACGACAGCGTAAACTTTCTGGCTGGTTAGCCGGTTTCTCTACTGTGTTCGCTTTTTCTACTTATTTGAGTAAAGGAAGCATATCAGAGGGCTTTTACTGGTCAGCGGTGGGTGGCGTGGCGTTAGCAAACGTCTACATCGGAACCGTGAGTAATAGACACTTCAACAAAGCATTAAAACGATATAATGAGTTAAGTAAGGCTCAAATGGGCCTAAAATTAAGCTCTTCGGGGCAAACAGGAGTATCAGTAGGAATCACATATCCATTATAAAATAAATAGAATGAAAGTTGCAGTTGTAGGCGCCACTGGACTAGTAGGCGGAGAAATTTTGAAAGTATTAGCGGAAAGAAATTTTCCTGTTACGGAGTTAATCCCGGTAGCATCCGAGCGTTCGATCGGTAAAAAGGTGAATTTTAAGGGCCAAGACTTCACGGTGGTAGGTTACGAAACAGCGATTTCGATGAAACCAAACGTGGCTATTTTCT
Source organism: Aquirufa sp. (assembly GCA_044353355.1). Taxonomy (GTDB): domain Bacteria; phylum Bacteroidota; class Bacteroidia; order Cytophagales; family Spirosomataceae; genus Aquirufa. The sequence goes on along the minus strand of JBILCC010000008.1, from coordinate 306 downwards.
CTGCAGGCGGAAGCAGTTCATTAGAGATGGCTCCCAAATTTGCGGCGGCCGGCATCACCGTCGTGGACAACTCTTCCGCTTGGCGTATGGACCCTACTAAGAAATTAGTCGTTCCAGAAATCAACGCGAGTACCTTAACTCCAGCAGATAAAATCATTGCAAACCCGAATTGCTCGACCATCCAAATGGTAGTCGTGTTAAATCCCTTGCACAAAAAATACAAAATCAAGCGTGTGGTCGTTTCTACTTATCAATCCGTAACAGGTACTGGTAAAGCAGCGGTCGATCAATTGTTCGATGAGCGCG
>JBILCC010000162.1:0-3528 GCA_044353355.1 Aquirufa sp. | reverse complement strand
CTTATCCGATTTTAGAAAAGACATTAAAAGCTACTTCGATCGTGTGACCGAAAGCTTTGATACGCTTATTATTAATCGTGGGAAAGATACGGGGGTAGTGATTATGTCTTTAGAGGAATATAATTCGCTAAGAAGTACACAGCATGAATTGTCCTCTCGCAAGAATCAACAACGATTAGACGAATCTATCGAATCATTAAAAGCAGGCAAGAAAGTATATAAGGACCTCGCTGAATAATGAAAATTGTATTCACGGAGCTTTCTTGGGAGGACTATCTGTATTGGCAGAAAATTGATAAGCACAAAATCAAGCGGATCAATGAGCTGGTTAAGGACATTTCTCGAAATCCATTTGATGGAATTGGGAAACCGGAAGCACTAAAATTTAATTATGCTGGATTTTGGTCGAGAAGAATTGACGAAGAACATCGATTGATTTATCGAATTGTAGATGATGAAATCCAAATCGTGAAATGTCGTTTTCATTACGACTAATTTACAAACTTCACATTCAATCCCACATACCAAGTTCGGCCATCTGCTGGTAAAATTCCCGGGCCTGGATAGCCTCCAGATCTTCTGGTAAAGTAGCGCGCATCTGTTACGTTATTCACCCCAAATTTCAGCTGGGCATATTTTTTAAACTTGTATGATCCCGAGATATCTTGTACTTGATAGGACGGAATTAATCCAGTTGTTGCTGCGGCATTAGGGGTAACCGTATTGCTCGCGTCTGCGAAGGCTTGACCGATATCGCTGATTTGCCAGCTAAGAGATAGGCCTTTTTTCGAATAGGTAATTCCGTAACGATTGATTTTCTCTGGGGCATTTTCTACTGTTTTGCCAGCTAAATTCCCTTCCACAATTTTGCCGTTTACGACAGAGGTCGTTTTGAAGTCAAGATAGCGCGCTTGGATAGCCGCGATGGAGGCAAACATGGATATATTTCCTATGCTAGTTCCTTTTAGCCAAGCCGATGTAGGGCTAAATTCAATGTAGGCCTCTGCACCTTTGGAAACCGAATGTCCTAGATTCGTGCGGAATTGGTAGATTTTTCCTTCGCTATTTGTGCGGGAAATGGTCCCAACTCGGTTATCGTAATCGAGGTGAAAATAGTCGATATCAAAAGTCAAGTAATTCCCCAGTTCTCCTCGATAGCCTAGGTCGAAATTGAAACCTTTGGCATCCGATAGGTTCGGGTCAATCACGTCTGTGGTCGCTGGTGGTAATAGATCTGAAGCTAAAACGGGGCGATAGGCTTGTGCGATGTTACTATACAATTTTGTGTTTGTACTTACTTTGTATTCTGCTCCAGCGCCTAGTAAAATGAATGATCGTCCTCGGCTACTCGGTGTAGCAGCTGTATTAAGTCCAGATTGTCCCATCATGTGGGTTTCGATTTGTTCCAAACGGGCACCTAAGGTCACTAGCAAACGATCTGATGGCCTTAGAATCGTCTCTGCAAAAGCAGCGTAATTGGTATTATGGAAGACCAAATCCCGAGTATACAATCCTTGAATTTCAAAGTCCATTCCGCTTCCGTTGCTGCCCACACCTAATTGCTTGCGCTTGATTTCGCCGCTGAAATAGCGAAGACCCGAGGCCACCGTATTCTTCCAAGACCCTAGGCGGTAGTTTACTAAGTAGCGCAATTCTGTGCCGTTTGTTTGGTAATAATCTCGGTCTACTTGTCTATTTCCCATAAGGTCAACCTCAGTGATGGCCTTTGTGAAACCCACGGAATTTCGTTCAGCCGTCGTCCCAAAATACTTCAAACTCAGTTTCGATTCTGTATTAATGACATAGTCCGCCGTTAATGCATAGATGAACCAGGGGTTGCTAAACCAGTTTCTGGCGCGCTTACTTTGCTGAGCGTTTTGGGCAAATTCGGAATCGGTTAAACCGCCCGCTTGTTGACTCTTTGTGTACATATAAGTCAGCTGGGCACCTAATTTAAGTTTGTTTGAAACCGCATAGGATACCTCTGCATGCGAGTGGTCTGTGTTAAAATAGGAGTTCTGGCGCCATCCATTTCCTACTCTTTTTTGGTAGTAGGTGGTATAACTTAAACGTCCTGCGGTTCCGCCCACGTAGTTAAAGGAGCTGAATAGGCCATTGTTTCCGGCGGTGTTTTGGCTTTCTACTACCAGCTTCGTAGAGAGATCAGGTTTGCGAAGGATAAAGTTCATGAGTCCACCAAATTGCGGCCCATACTGTAGAGAGCTCGCCCCGCGAATAATTTCAATGCGGTCCACCACTTCCATCGGTGGGGTGTAATAGGCCTCTGGATAACCCATCGGGTCTGGAGTGATGTCGTAACCGTCCATGCGCACATTGAATTCCCAGGAGCGATTAGGGGAAAGCCCTCGAGACGCGACCCCTAATTGTATGCCTGAACCATCGCTTTCCCAAACGGATATGCCGGGTGTTTTAGAGAAGATTTGGCGGGAATTATTCATCGCTAAATTCGCCTGAAGGTTATCGAGCAGGATGACCTCGTTTTTTTTGCCAGCCGTGATGGTGTATTCATTGACTTCGGGTAAAAATGTGTTCCCTTTTACACCTGATTGTGCAAAAACCGAAACACCTTGAAGTTCTGTCACATCACTTAAAGTAAAGTTTGCTTCGCGCTGTTCGCCTTCTTTTAGTGTGACTTCTACTAGGCTAGGTTTGTAACCTACATAACTCACTTTGACAGAATACTGACCGGGCTTTAATCCTTTCAACACATAGTTACCTTTTGCATTACTTTCTACTCCGCGAACTGTACCTACGAGTGCAATAGCGGCTCCTGGAAGGGGCTCTTTTGTCTCTGATGTAATCTGCCCTGAAATAGCCCCTAATTGTGCAATCGAAGAGAAATGGATTAGGAATAAGAGAGCTAGGAGGCTTTTTTTCATTTAGATTTTATTTAGACTAATTTTAAATAGAGTGCAAATGTAGAAAGCGATCGCGATTCGCGCAACACTATTTAGAATTATTTTAAATAATATTTTTTGGGGACAGTTTCTGTAATCGCGTGTTGAAATAGGTAATTTTGAGAAAGCAATCGAACAATGGGGAAGTATCTTTTATTTTTATTGGTAAGCTATGTGCCTCTGGTTAACGCACAACAAGTGTTTTTAAAGCAGTTGTCTAAAAACACCTTTATCCACACCTCCTTTTTACAGACAGATGATTTCGGGCATGTTCCTTGCAATGGTTTAGTCGTTAGGAATGGATCCCAAGCCCTTATTTTTGATACGCCCACCGATAATCAAAGCGCTAAACAATTGATTCGTTTAGTGCAGGACTCCCTGCATTGTACAATTGTAGCCGTTATCCCAACTCACTTTCATACCGATTGCTTAGGAGGTCTTCAGGCTTTTCACGAGGCAGGAATAATGTCCTATGCTAATCAATTAACGCTAGAGTTAGCTAAAAATAGTGATGTAGAGGTACCTAAAAAGGGCTTTCATAATTCTTTAACACTGGAAGTAGGACGCGAACAAGTATTGATTAAATTTCTAGGTCAAGGCCATACTCGGG
>JBILCC010000161.1:0-3532 GCA_044353355.1 Aquirufa sp. | reverse complement strand
ATGTACTCCATTTTTTCCATGGGACTACATTCAAATTTAACTCGATCCTCTCCGTCAAACCAGTCAATTATATGTGTCGCATGCTCTTTTTTATCTCCAGAAATCATATGGATTTCATATTGATGCCTTAATTTATGTAGCAATACTTCAATTCCAGGTCTATTTTCCCATGGGAATTCTATGTAACCCATTGGGATTAAATTGATAGAAAGAAATAGGCGACTTTCGGAGCTAAAAAAACCTTCGGCAGTAGCAATGGGATTATGGGTGAATTTAGCCGATCCAATTTGAATAAATAGTGACCCAAATTCAGCTTCTAATCCCTTTCCATTTAATTCTTTAAAATTTGTTAGCGGAATTGTTTTTGATTGATGAAAATACTTCTTGACTTCTTTCGCTAATGGATGGGTGGATTGATAAACTAAGGTATAAATTGCGTTGCGTTCTTTTTCAGTTAATTCTCTGCTCAGACGAAGCGTGGGTTCTTTTTTACTTTGCAATGTTAACGTACCTGTTTTGTCAAAAACGAGTGTATCAACCTGTGCTATACGTTCAAAGGCTTGAATATCTTTAACGAAAAAATTGAATTTTGCTAGCCAACGAATTCCATGACCTAAAGCGAATGGATAGGATACAGCTAATGCACAAGGGCATGCTATAACTAAGATACTGACAACAGCATTAGCCCATTTGCTAGAGTCACTAAAGTACCAATAGAGACCTGTTATGGTGGATAAGGATAATAGAAATAGGGTAAAATAGAAACCAACCTGATTAGCAAAATTTTCCCAATTTTCTATTTTATGCAGTGGGTTATTAAAGGCTTGTTGCTCCCACATTTGTGTGAGATGGCTTTGATTTAATTCTTTACTGATCTGAATTTCAATCGATTTGCCTTGATGTTTACCCCCTGCAAAAATAGATTGACCGGCTTCAATAGCGATTAATTCACTTTCTCCAGTCACAAAACTATAATCCATTTCAGAATTCCCCTTTAATAAATAAGCATCAGCCGGAATTATTTCTTGATTTCTGATGAGTAATCGATCGCCTATTTTAATCTCTTCTAAGGGTGCTGTAACCTCTTTTCCGTGGCTTATTTTCGTAATGACTAAAGGAAAATACGCCTTGTAATTTCGTTCAAAAGAGAGAAAATCAAACGATTTTTGCTGAAACCATTTTCCGATTAATAAAAAGAAAATTAGGCCAGAAACTGAATCTATATAGCCTGCTCCTGTATGAGAAAAAATTTCATAAATACTTCTGCTATAGCCTACTATAATCCCTAATAAAATGGGTAATTCGATCGTCATTTTCCCCATTCGTAAATAAGACCAAACATTTTTAAAGTAATCAGACGCAGAATAAAAAACGGCAATGCTTCCTAGGGCAGCATTCAAGTACCCGAAAAGGTCTTTCATTGACCCATCTTCAATTCCTAAATATTCAGGAAAACTAAATAACATTGCATTTCCTGCACAAAAACCAGCAATTCCTAATTTGATAAAAAGTTGCTTTTGGCCTTTTTCTGCGGTTGATTTTTTTTCCTCATTGATGATGTGAGGTTCGTATCCTAGGCTTGCGATTAGTGTAGCTAAAGCACCTAAAGTTAGTTCGTCTTCTTTAAACCAAACGGTTAAATCCTTCTTTCCAAAATTCAAGCTTGATTTAATAATAGAAGGATTGATTCTTTGTAGGTTTTCAAGTAAGTATAAACAAGACCTACAGTGTATAGCAGGTAAATGAAAGTTTACTTTTGAAAATTCAGACGAAGAGAATGAAATTAACCGATTTCTGAAAGCAGGGTTATTCAAGAATTCGTAATTCTTATCTGTTGGGGTTATTCCTGGATTTATATCACAATTATAATAGTCATCCAGGTGATTTTCGTTTAAAAGCTCATAAACCTGTTTGCAACCCTGACAACAGAAAGTTTTATCCTGTACATATATGGTATTTTCTGTACACTCATCTCCACAATGGAAACAACTATTTTTCTCATTCACTACCACTTGCCTTTCAAGTACATTAACAGACATACGCAATCATTATTTCTCCAAATTTCAATAGATAATTTAGATTCAATCGTGATAAATAACACATCGAAAACTGATGAAGGTCAGAAATTAGTTAGGAAGCTTGCTGTACTTTCGCATTGTTAATTATGCCAATGAACAATTTTTCAGATACGGAAAGGAAAGTGTTAGCCAGTGGAATCGAACTCCGCTACTTGCCTGATGAATATTTATTTCGTCAAGGCCAAAAAGCAGAATTTGTATTTTACCTGCAAGAAGGCAGCCTCGTGTTAGAAGGATCGGCTGGCTTTGTGACCATCGATCGGAAAGGTGTTTTTATTGGAATTGAGGAAGCAATCGAAGAGAAAAAGCATTTGTATGCTGCTATGACGTCGAGTTATTCACAATTTTTGGTTTTTGAGCGGAAGTATTTCAAGCAGTTGATCGATGAATTCGATTTAGCACTTCCCTATTTTGAGTATAAAAAAGCGGAATTAAATAAACTTCTACAGAAGGTTCAACAGAAATACGCTACGGTATAGAGTTTTAGAGTGGTATTTAATTGGGTTTTGGCTCCCTTTTGCTTTTAGCGGAAGGGAGCTTTATTTTAAGGGGCTATCCTTTTCCTTTTTCAGGGTATTATAGACCATTTTGTCCAAAAATCCATTCATCCATTTATTCAAAAATACGGTTAATTTGCCTTGGAAAGTGAGTACTAACGTCTTCTTCTTAGATTCGTAAGCCTCAGCAATGCGTTTAGCCACTTCTTCAGCAGACATCATTTTGCCTTCATCACGCATCGAGTCGCCAGTCACTTTCCCCTCACTATTTAAGGAGGCCGCTCTGATATTGGATGCAGTGAATCCTGGGCAAGCAATTAAGACATGAACACCCGTTTCTAATAACTCTGTTCTTAAGGCTTCTAAGAAACCGTTCATCGCGAATTTAGAGGCTGAATAACCCGTTCTTACCGGTAGACCTCGGTAACCTGCGATGGAAGAAATACCAATGATTCCACCTTGCACGGCTTTAATATGGGGTAATGCAGCATGTGTGGCGTACACTGTTCCCCAGAAATTAATGTCCATCACTTGTTTCAACACCTTTAACTCAACGGTCTCAAACATCGATCGCATGGAGATTCCAGCGTTATTGATTAATAGATCAATTCTGCCATATAATTGCATTACCTGATCTACCATAGCTCGGGTTTGTTCTTCAGACGCGGAATCACAGACAATACCTTTAGCCGCTATGCCTGCCGCTTGTAATTCTGTTTCGGCAGCGATTAGATTCTGTTCATTTCTACCTGTGATGACGATCTGAGCTCCTTTTCTGCCGTATTCATAGGCTAATGCTTTTCCGATTCCAGAACTAGCTCCCGTGATGATAACTACTTGATTCTTCATTTGAATTAATTTCATTACGAAGTTAAGGTTTTATCTTGAATTGGTTGGCTTGCCCACATAAAGCCGTATTTTTGTGCACATTTTTAGCAGCATGAGTAAGAAAAAAGA
>JBILCC010000159.1:0-3539 GCA_044353355.1 Aquirufa sp. | reverse complement strand
TGACAAGTACTTCAATTCATCTGGTAAGCCATATTTCTTTAAATACTTCTCATATAAGGGGAAATAAATATCCTTACGCTCTAACATTCGCTGCGTGAAACTTGCCTTACGAAAGGCAAAAATTTCCACAAACTGGTGCGTAATTATATTGTAATGTAACGGAATCTCATTCTGCAACTTTTTTAAACGCTCTTGAATTAATCCTGGGTCGATACTGAAAGCTGGAGGACCGCCCTGCTCTACTTTAGCTAACGAATCAACTTGCTTAAAATCATAGGCAGGTTGATATGCCCCAGTGATTTGACCAAAGGAAATAGAAGAAATAAATAAACAAGAAATAAGAACAAATCTATTCCAAATCATCGCTTAACAATTCGCCTACATTTAACATTTTATCCTCTTGAAATGGATTAGTCATCAATTGAAAACCCATCGGTAAACCTTTGGAATCCTTACCCATTGGTATCGATAAACCAGGAATCCCAGTGACATTAGCTTGTACTGTAAATAAATCTCCTAGATACATTTGAATCGGATCGAGTGTCTTTTCTCCTAGTCGATATGCAGTCGAAGAGGTAGTAGGAGAAATAATAAAATCATACTCAGCTAAAATAGCGAGCGTTTTATCTTGAATCAATCGACGTACTTTTTGAGCTTTCGTGTAATAGGCATCATAATAATCCGCACTTAATACAAAAGTGCCTAACATAATACGACGTTGTACTTCTTCGCCAAAACCTTCTTGTCGCGTACGCTTGTAAAGCTGCATTAAATCGACAGAAGCAGATGTTCGATGCCCAAACTTAACACCATCAAAGCGTGCCAAATTAGAACTTGATTCAGCTGTAGTCAACACATAATAAGTGGGTAAAAGCTGATCGATGTAAGGAAACTCCACCCCTTCTACACTATATCCTAGACCCTTTAATTTTTCCACTTGCGCCTCAAATGCTACTTTAATCTCCGGTTGAAGACTAGGATGCTCTACTACTTCTTTGATGTAAGCGATCCGTTTTTTATCTTTTTGAACAGCAGGGATAGTGGAACTTAACGTACTATCCTGACCATCATCCCCTTTAATGATATCTAACACTAAACGCGCATCCGAAACATAGTTTGAAATCGGTCCAATCGTATCAAAAGAAGACGCATAGGCGATTAATCCCCAGCGAGAGACTAAACCATAGGTAGGTTTCAATCCTACCACACCACAAAATGCGGCCGGCATACGAATAGATCCACCCGTATCCGTTCCTAACGAAATTTGGCACATTCCTGCTTGAACAGCTGCTGCAGAACCACCAGAACTCCCTCCCGCCACATAGGCCGTATTTGCAAAATTCAGAACTGGACCATACGCAGAATTTTCATTAGTGCTGCCCATTCCAAACTCATCGCAGTTTTGACGTCCAATAACAATCGCATCCTCATCTAACAAACGTTGAACCGCGGTAGCGGAAAAGGTCGATTTAAATGTGTCTAATATTTTACTTCCAGCATACGAGTGATGCCCTCTATAACAGAGTAAGTCTTTAATTCCTATGACTAAACCCGCTAATCTACCTGCGGTTCCAGCTTTAATTTTAGCATCAATAAGCACAGCCTGAGCCACAGCTTCGTCCTCATACACTTCCAAAAAAGCATTCAAAGCTTTATTATGTGCATGAATTTGATCTAAATGGCTCGCCAATATAGAAGAAACAGAAAGCTCACCCGCTAACAATTTCTCCCTGATCTTGGCATAGGGTTGACTCGTATAACTCATTAAAATTAGGAATCTATATAAACACAAAAGCATAGTTGAATTTCTTCAACTATGCAGATATAGGGAAATAGAGCGACTTATTCTTTCGTATCGTCTAACTCTTTGTTGATTTGATCTTTCACATCATTCTTCGCATTTTGAAACTCGCGAATACCTTTTCCTAGGCCTTTCATTAATTCTGGTAGTTTCTTGCCTCCAAAAAACAATAAAATCAATAAACCAATCAGTAACATTTCGCCACCACCTAGGCTATTTAAAAATAAAAATATGCTTGCAGTCATCATATCGTGTTTTGTCTAAATTTTCGTAAATATATTTAAAAAAGGATAATAATTCGTCTATTTAAAGATGTTTTTCAAACTCATCTAGCTCATCTTTGATCGCCTTCCCTACCCAAACTACTATGGCTAAATCATCTGCAAATCCGACTAAAGGCAAAAAGTCAGGGATAAAGTCAAAGGGCATGACAAAATACAGTAAAGCAGCTGTGATTTTAACTAACGTTTTAACAGGTAGCTTAGTATAGGAACCTTGGACATAGGCCTTAATAAGCTCACTAAAAAGAATAATATAGCGATTCAATAATTTCACAACAGTTAAATCGCTGGAAGCGGCAGTCTCTTGCACCTTTCTCAAAGCTCCTTTAATCAAAGATAATAAGCCTACTTGGTTTTGAGAAAAGAGCATTTCACTCTTACTCATTGCTTCTTTAAAAAATTGGGAGTCAACAATTCGCTTTACCCAAGTCCCAGATTGTGACATAATAATTTCGATTAATGCTTAAATATAATGAAATCATTTAAGGATTTGTCGTATTTTTGTATCGTTTTTTGAATCATACTTACCAAAATTTATAACAATGAAAATCACAGTAGTAGGAGCAGGTGCTGTAGGAGCAACTTGTGCTGACAACATTGCCAGAAAAGAGTTGGCAGATGAATTAGTTTTATTAGATATCAAAGAAGGTATCGCAGAAGGTAAAACATTAGATATGTATCAAACAGCTAGCTTGTTAGGTTTTGATACTACCCTAATCGGATCTACTAGTGATTACACAAAAACAGCTAATTCTGATGTTGTGGTGATTACGTCAGGACTTCCACGCAAACCAGGTATGACTCGTGAAGAGTTAATCGGAGTGAACGCAGGAATCGTAAAAAGTGTAGTTGAAAATATATTAAAATATTCGAAAAACCCGATTATCGTTATCATCTCTAATCCAATGGACACGATGACCTATTTAACGAAATCGATTGCTGGATTAGACAAGCACCGCATTATCGGTATGGGTGGTACTCTAGATTCAGCTCGTTTCAAATGCTATTTAGCAAAAGCAATGGATGTGTCTATCAATGATATCTCTGGAACCGTTATTGGTGGCCATGGAGATACAACGATGATTCCATTGAAGCGTTTAGCGACCTACAATGGTGTTCCTGTCTCTCAATTCTTAGATGATTCTACTTTAGACAAGGTGGTCGCTGATACGATGGTAGGTGGTGCGACATTAACAGGCTTGTTAGGAACTTCAGCTTGGTATGCACCGGGTGCTGCTGGTGCAGCTTTAGTAGAAGCGATTGTTCGTGATGAAAAGAAGATAATGGCTTGTTGTGTATCTCTTGAAGGAGAATATGGCCAAAAAGATATATGCCTAGGCGTTCCTGTCGTATTAGGTAAGAACGGCTGGGAAAAAATCGTTGACTATAAATTAACAGAAGACGAGCAAGCTGCGTTCAATAAATCAGCTGATGCGGTTCGCAATATGAACTCGGTA
>JBILCC010000160.1:0-3539 GCA_044353355.1 Aquirufa sp. | reverse complement strand
TTGGCAAGAATAAGGGATATCTAAATCCGCTTCTAAAGCCGCCTCTAAAATTGTTTCGCTCGGCTGAACGGTAATTTTATGTTCTTTACCTTCGTAAATCAGGGTCACTTCTTGGGTTTGCAATGACCCATCCTCTTCCGCTTGCTCCATGGCTTCACTGGCCACCACCCCAAAAGATTCTTGGTGAATCTGACCCGTCGGCACATCAAACATCGCTAAAGACGATTGTACCTCTGTCATCATCCCTTGCGGTCCGCACAAATAATAGTGAGCAGACGCGATGTCCAGTCCTAATTCCTGCTTTAAATAATACACGATGGAGGCTTGGTTAATTCGACCTTTTAAGCCTGGCCAATTCGCCGCCGGTTGAGAGATGACGTGTAAGACTTTGAAACGATTGGAATGCAAAGATTCTAACGAGTCTAACACCTTTTTGAAGATAATCTGATCCTCATGACGAGAACCGTAGATCAAGTTAATTTTAGACAATGGTTCACCGTGTAGGATCGTTTTGATCATCGACAGCAAGGGCGTAATACCGGATCCAGCCCCTACGAACACGTAGTTATTAGCAGCAGAGGAATCTGGTTCCACGGAGAAATTCCCCATCGGCTCTAATACCTCCAAGCTATCACCCTCTTTCAAGGTATCGCATAGAAAGTTAGATACTAAGCCACCTTCGATCCGTTTTACGGTGATCGCTGGGGACATATCGGTCTTCGAAGAGGACGATAAGCTATAACTTCTGCGTACTTTTTTACCCTCGATCTCGGGTATAACGGTTAAGAATTGACCCGATAGATAATGCAGGGCATCGTGAATCGGTTGCCAAAAATGGATCGTCTTCGTGTCGATCGTCTCCTCCGTAATTTCTTTAATTTTTAAATGCATATTAATCGCTGCTAACGGGTTTAATCCAGGCTATTGCGCTCGGTCTGCTCTCATTGTGCAGACGATCGAAGGCGGTCACCGTGAATCCATAACCCGGTTTAAGGTCATCTTGTTCTAAAATTACTTCATTTGCTTTACCCTTGTACACGATATTGCGCGGGTCCTCCAGGTATTTTTTGTCTTGCTTCGGGATTCGGTAGACCACATAATAGGAAACAGGATCTCCATCATCGGATTCCTCTCCCGCTTGCCATTTCAGTTTATTGGTGGCTAAGAATACTTGAGTGGGTGCGTGAGGGGCAATGCTATCGAGCCACGGAGTGGTCGGTAATAAAGCGGGATGTGCAAAATAATTCGAGCGAAGGGTGTCTCGAAATGCCTTCTTGTTTTTCGTCAAAGAAGTCGAGCTGTAAAAAATCAATCCTTCGCCTTGAGACATGCTTCGGCTAATCTCCACCTGCTTTTTCATTTCCTTGTTTGACCATACATCCCCTAAATGATACGAAGCCATTCCAAAATAGACCGGTTTCCCATACGAATGCGCATTCCACCAATCCGCTAATGGTTTAAAGGGCGCCACCCGATGTGCCGTATCCCAATACAGTTGCGGCGCGATATAATCTAGCCAACCCTGCTTCAGCCAATGATCTGTATCTGCATATAAATCATCATAGGATTGCAAACCTTTAACGGTGGGCGATCCGTTTACCGGATCGGACGTTTTATGTCGCCAAATCCCAAAGGGACTAATTCCAAATTTGATTTTCGGATTGGTCTTGCGAATCGTCTCGGAGATTTCCTGAATCAAGGCACTTGTATTTCTTCGTCTCCAGTCTGCTTTAGACTCCCCCACATGCCGGTATTGCAGGTAGGTATCTTCATCATTCAATTTTGATTTCGGATCTGGATACGGATAGAAATAATCATCAAAGTGAATGCCATCTACATCGTAATTCAAGATGATGTTCCGCACTAAACCTGCGATATAGTGACGCGCAGCTGGGATCCCAAAATCAAATAACAATTGTCCGCCATAAGATAAAAGCCATTCTGGGTGCTTTCTGGCCACGTGCTCCGAACTTAAAAGTGACCGCGATGACATGGAAGCACGATTCAGGTTTAACCAGGCATGAAATTCCATCCCTCTAGCGTGGGTCTGGTCGATCATAAATTCCAAAGGATCGTAATAGGGACTAGGCGCCTGTCCCTGTTTTCCGGAAAGATAGGTCGTCCAAGGTTCTGCGCTTTTCGCATAGAGCGCATCAGAAGCTGTTCGTACTTGAACAAATAGGGCATTGATTCCCGTTTTCTGATGGGAATTCACTAAATCAATAAATTCGGTTTTTTGCTTAGCACCGTCGTAATTGCGTGGACTAGGCCAATCGATGTTTTGGACGGTCGCCACCCAAACTCCCCTTAACTCGCGTTTAGGTCCCTGTGCTAGCACACAGGTAGAAAAAAGACAAAAAATAAGGATTGAAATTAGGCGCATCATTCGGGATGCAATTTACCTAAAAATGGGCAATTAGGCTTTCTCGATTGAAAATAAATAGCCAACCCCCTTCAAAGTCTTGATGTAATATTCTGGGATTTTCTCGCGCAATTTGCGGATATGTACATCCACCGTGCGTTCCACTACAAATACATCAGAACCCCAAACCTTCTCCAATAACTCATCACGATTAAACACCTTGTTCGGGTTTTTCGCTAGGAAGGAAAGTAATTCGAATTCTTTTTTAGGTAAAATCAAAGCACGGCCCTGGAATGTCGCGGCATATTGCACGCGGTCAATGACTAAATCTCCGATGGAAATAACGTCGTTTTTCGATTCAGGAACCGCCACTTCACGCGTTAATAAGGCATTGATGCGGCTGATTAAGGCACGTAATTTAATCGGTTTCACTACGTAATCCGTGGCTCCACTCTCAAAAGCGGCGATTTCCGTATACTCTTCGCCGCGTGCCGTTAGGAACAGGATGAGCGTATTTTTGAATTCGGGATTTGATTTAATTTGGCGGGCTGCTTCGATTCCATCCATCTCGGGCATCATCACATCCATGATGATTAAATGAGGCTGGAAGGATTTAGCTACTGTAATAGCTTCTTTTCCATTCGTGGCTTTTGCTAAAAGAAAGTTTTCTTTTAGTAAATTGTATTCCAATAACTCCAAAATGTCTGCATCATCATCTACGAGTAGAATTTTGTATGCGGGTGAAGCTGTTGCCATAGTGTTGAACGGATTACGACACAAATATAGAAAGTTGTATGTTATGGAATTGTTAATTTATTAGATATGTCAAACCACATCGCTTACTCGTCTAGATTATCTAGTGCCCTCTTATCGATGGCCTTGATCATTGCCGCGGCCTATGTATTACAGGATTTATTGATTTTACTTTCTTTTGCGCTCGTCTTGTCTCTTTTGTTATTGCCTGCGAGTAAGTTCATGGAGGCCAAAGGTTTTCCTCGCGCCCTCGCCATCTTCATCGCTATCCTCCTCACCTTCGCTCTTATTTCTACCTTGCTCTTTGTCGCAGGAGTACAAATTATGGAATTCTCTTCTGAGTTTCCTCTCTTTGCAAAAAAAGCTGAAAAGTGGATTTCCAGCTTGCAATCTTTTATTTCTGCTAATTTCAATATCTCGCGCC
>JBILCC010000158.1:0-3555 GCA_044353355.1 Aquirufa sp. | reverse complement strand
CAACCAATCCGCTATGATCTGCTGTGTTTCTTTCAAATACGCATCTTTCGCATGCTTATCTTTTTCTTTCGACTCCACTTTCTTACCATCCGCATCGGTAACCTCTGCTCCTGCCATCGCTTCCATCACGGCTGAGGTCTCATCTGGCTTTTTCTTTTGATCATCTAATTCCTTCTTGCGCTTATCAAATTGCAAGGCAATCGAATTCGTTTCTTTTAATTTCTTCCACCGTTCGAGATCTTCCTTCAATTTTAACAATTCAGGCTTTGTTTTCAAACGATTTTGGAAAGCCACTTGCAAGGTCTTAATCGTCGCGGGATTCACTTTTCCTGTCTTAGTAAACGTCGTAGAACGAATCATATCCCAAGGCAAAGCACTCGGTTGTGAACTTTCACCAAACTCCTCCGCAGAGAAAGCAGATGGTAACGCGAAATCTGGACTCACCCCTTTGTGCTGAGTTGAGCTTCCTGTGACACGGTAGAATTTCTCTAAAGTAATCTTTAAAACGCCTGGATTTTCTTTTTCAGAACGAACAAAACGGCTTAAATCTAAGACACTCTGAACCGTTCCTTTACCGTACGTTTGTTCTCCTACAATACTGCCTCGCTGGTAATCTTGAATGGCTCCAGCAAAAATCTCCGATGCAGATGCAGAGAAACGGTTAATTAAAACAGCCATTGGGCCATCATACACTAACTCCGGATTCTCATCGTTTTCTTGGGTGATTTGGCCTGTTGATTCTTTGCGTTGCACCACAGGACCTGAACCAATAAATAAACCCGTTAAATCAACTGCTTCGATCAAAGATCCACCACCATTATTTCTTAAATCAATCAATAAGGCATCAATACCCTCTTTTTTAAATTCTAACAAGAACTTACGCACGTCTGCAGATGTCGATTTAAATCCTGCCTCATTATTTCGTGCACCTTCGAAATCACGATAGAACATAGGGATGGTTATTAATCCAATCTTTATTGTTTTATCACCTTGTTTTTGGAACAAAATCTCTTTCTTCGCCGTTTGCTCTTCTAATTTAATCTTTTCGCGTACGATACGTACCTCCGTGGTGGGAGAACCTGTTACACCAGAAGCTGGCAAAATCTTTAAACGAACAACTGTACCTTTAGGGCCACGGATTAACTTCACCGCATCATCAGTAAACCAACCGATGATATCTACGAATTTTCCATCCTCGCCTTGCGCGACACCCACGATACGGTCTTTCGGGTTTACTTGCTTGCTGCGGTAGGCTGGACCACCAGGAACTAAGTCTACGATACCCACATAATCGCCATCTAAACGAAGAGTCGCCCCAATTCCTTCAAAACTTTGGGCCATATCTTTATTAAATTCCTCCGCTGCCTTAGGAATCATATAGGTAGTATGTGGATCGATACTTTCAGTATATGCATTCATGAAAACCTGGAATACATCCTCAGACTTAGTCTTGGCAATGTATTTCTCCGTACGCTTGTAGCGCTCTTTTAATTCACGTACAGACGTTGTATCTGCTTTTCCTCCGATTTTCCAGTCTAATAATTGACGTTTTAAATCTTTACGCCAAAAATCATTTAACTCTGACTCCGACTTCGCCCAGGTTGCTTTCTCCCGGTTAGGCTGGTATGTTTCATCTATCGTAAAGTCAACAGGCTTATCCAATTGGGCATGAATAAAGGCATAACGCTCTTTCATCCGCTTTTGATACCTATTGTAAATTTGAAAGGCAGATGTTAGATCACCTAAGTTCAACGCTTCATCAATGGTAAAACGATACTTTTCTATTTCCTTCATATCCTCCTCTAAAAAGAACACCTTATTAGGGTCTAATTGCTTGATATACGAGTCGAAAATCTTAGAAGACAAGGAATCATTCACCGGAACCTTACGGTAATGGTAATTACTTAAAATCTCGAAGACTTTGCTTTCTACTTTGCGTTGCAGAGCAGATGGCTGTAAATCACCTTCTTGATAACTCATCTGAGTTTGCAGGTTAGAACCATGCATATACCAAACTACCAATAAGGAAAGCGGAATAAAAATAGGAAGTATCTTCTTCATAGGTTTACTTTTCGATTTCTAATAACTCCACTTCAAAAATTAAAGCAGAATAAGGCTTGATTGCTTGTCCACCTCCACGTACGCCATAGGCTAAATTCTGAGGAACAAATAACTTGAATTTAGAACCAACAGGCATTAATTGCAATGCCTCAACCCAACCTTGTATTACGCCATTCACCGGGAAGGTGATAGGCTCACCACGCTGTACGGATGAATCAAATATTTCTCCATTGATTAAAGTTCCGTGGTAATGCGTTTTTACTTTATCTGTTAAAGTCGGCTTAGCACCTGTTCCTAATTTGATGATTTTGTATTGTAAACCTGACTCGGTCACAATGATGGAATCTTTCTTTTTATTTTCAGCTAAAAACTTCTCTCCAGCCTCTTTATTAGGCAAAAACTGTTTCGACTGCTCTAAAGCTTGAGCTTCTTGGTTTTTCATCATGTAAGATTGAACTACATTTTGGCATTCTTGCTCTGTCATTTTCAAAGTAGCCCCCTGAGTTGCCGCTTCGAATCCTTTGGCTACCATTGCCGGATTTAAAACTACTTTTTGAGACTTGAAATTTTGAGCCACTAAGACCCCTACAGCATAGGAAACAGAATCCACTTGATTCAAAAATCCTTGAATAGGCACTTTCGTTACCGAAATGGTCAACTTAGGTTTTGTAGTAGGTTTAGGTTTAGGCTTGGGCTTTGTTTGTGCCAAAGCAGATATGGACACAAAACAAGTTAGGATCGCTATAATTTTAAATTTCATAAGATGATTTATTATTTCTAAACAAAGATTCGAAGATACAGAAAAAAGGGTCTTTTTCAAGAATTTTAACGGCATTTAACAGCTGGTTTTTTGCCCATTAAAAACACATCTTTAAAAAGTCTTATGATTAACGTCTTTTTTTTGAAAAAATCATGGGATTATTCAAATTTCATGACTAATTTTGCACCCGAAATTTGATTCAAAATAAATAGTTTACAAATCAGTTTATAAATTAATAAACCCCTCCATTTTATATGGCATCAGTAAGACCAGATGAAGTTTCAGCAATTTTAAGGGAGCAATTATCCCAAGCTAAAACTGTCGCAGAACTAGAAGAAGTAGGTACCGTACTCCAAGTGGGTGATGGTGTGGCACGTATTTACGGCCTATCTAACGTACAAGCAGGTGAATTGATCGTTTTTGAAAACGGTCTTAAAGCTTTAGCCTTGAACTTAGAAGAGGATAACGTAGGTGCCGTATTATTAGGAGACTCTAGCTCAGTTAAGGAGGGTGATACTGTAAAAAGAACAAACCTAATCGCCTCTGTTAAAGTAGGTGACGGGATTTTAGGTCGTGTAGTGAATACTTTAGGTGAGCCTATCGACGGAAACGGTCCTATCACAGGTGATTTATATGAGATGCCTTTGGAGCGTAAAGCACCCGGAGTAATCTTCCGTCAACCCGTTACAGAACCATTACAATCAGGTATCAAAGCAATTGATGCGATGATCCCA
>JBILCC010000051.1:0-10341 GCA_044353355.1 Aquirufa sp. | reverse complement strand
TTGAGTTTGATTTAGTCAAACAAGTTAAGATCGAAAGAGATAAACAAGGCAAGAGCTTAAATGATCGTTTTACGATGGTAATTACGAGTTCTACAGGAAAGACCTATAAAATTACAGTGATGGGTAGGCCTGATCAAAGTGCTACGATGGTCACTATGATAGGAGTTCGGAATACGAGTACCACGAATAAATCATTCTGTATTTGGGTGAATGAATTGCGCGCCTCCGGTTTTGATCAAACTTCAGGAGAAGCTGCTATTGGTAAGTTAGCTATAAAACTGGCTGACTTAGGAACGATTCAAATGAATGGTAGTTTTAAGAATTACGGATTTGGAGGAGTTCAGGCTAAAATATCAGAACGGAGTAGAGAGAATAATTTAGAGTATGGAATTACAGCAAATTTGAATTTAGAAAAGCTATTGCCTAAAAATTGGGGTTTAAAGATTCCGTTCTTTATTACCTATGATCGCCGTAATATTTCGCCACAGTTTGATCCATTTGATCCGGATATCTTCCTTTCTAATTCAATTCAGAAGTTTAATTCTCAATCTAAGAAGAATTCTTATTTAACCATGGTGGAAGATAATACGGAACGTAAAGGATTTAATTTTTCGAATGTCAAAAAGAATCGGGGAGCTCAGTCTAAAAATTCTTATCCTTGGGATATTTCGAATTTTACTTTTTCCTATGCATTTTCCGAAATGTTGAGGACAAGTCCACTCATTGCAGAGTACACGCAGTTAAGTCATAAAGGGAGTATTTTATATGCTTATTCAACCTCAGCACGCTATATAGAACCTTTCAAGAAAGCATCATTCGATTTGATCAAGGATTTCAACTTGAATTTAGTGCCTTCCTCTTTATTGGTTCGCTTAGATATGGATCGTAGTTTTATTAAAACTCAGTTGAGAAATTCGGAATTTACTACGGTGGGTGTAGCTCCTCAATTCGAAAAATATTGGTTCTTTAATCGACAATATGCTTTGAATTGGAATTTGACAAAGAGTATGGTTCTGAATTACAATGCTCAAGTTAATGCCATTATAGATGAACCGATCGGGGATTTAGATACGCAGGAAAAGAGAGATTCTGTAATGATTAGCTTAAGAGCTTTGGGTCGAGCTAAGAGTTTTGATCAGCAAGCTGGTATGGTTTGGCGTTTGCCATTACAGAAATCCGTTTTAACGGATTGGATGAATGCAGATTATACACATCGAGTAGGCTATAACTATTTTGCGAATTCATTTGATATTCGAGATTCTTTAGGCTTACCTTTTGGAAACATTATAAAAAATACGCGCGAACAAGCAATTAATGGGAAAGTTGATTTTGTAGCCTTATATAATCGGATTAAGGCATTACGTTGGGCAAATACTCCCCGCACTTTTGGTAAAAATATAGCGAGAAATCCAGGTGATGAAGAAGATATTGTTATTCCGAGCAAATCCGCCATTAAAGCCGTTACACGTTTATTATTAACCTTACGTGGTATTCAAGTCAACTATTCTATTAGTGAGTCTACCACCTTACCAGGTTTTCTGCCTAATCCTGGTAATTTAGGAATGAATCCAATTAATTCAGCTCCTGGCTTTGATTTTATCAGTGGAGGACAAAATGATGGTATCCGATTTAAGGCTGCAGAAAATGGTTGGTTAACACGTAGTACCGTGCAAAATACACCATTCACTCAGTTAAGGAATCAGAAATTAACCTATTCTACCCAATTAGAACCTACGAAAGATTTACGTATTCAGGTAGATGGTAATTACAATCGAGGGGATAATTACCAAGAATTCTTTCGACCTGATCAAGCAGGAGGGCCTTTTAAATCCCAGAGCCCGATTCGTTCAGGTAATTATTCGATGTCATTTTTGTCTTTTATGACTGCATTCTCTAACCCTGAAGCCGTTTTTGAAGAATTTAGATCCAATCGTTCGGTTTTAATTTCAAGATTAAATAAAGCAAAATCATCTGAGGTAGGTACCTATAATCAAAACTCTCAAGATGTATTAATTCCTGCCTTCTTTGCTGCTTATTCTGGTGTGTCCGCAAATAATGTGAAGTTTTCGCCTTTCTATGACATTCCATTGCCTAATTGGAAAGTTGATTACAATGGTTTGAATTTGCTTCCCGGTATAAAGAATAAATTCTCTTCATTTACAATCACACATATGTATTCAAGTACCTATAATGTGGGGAATTTTGTGTCTTCGTTAGAGTATGGTCAGTTTGCTACAGATTATATGAATTTGTCCCTAAATAGTTTATTATATCCTCTTTCTTCTCGTTTCGATCCAGAAACGAATACTTTAATTCCTGTTTATGTAATGAGTACGATCTCATTTGTGGAACGTTTCTCGCCTTTAGTTGGTGTTAATGCAGTGACTAAGAGTAAAATATCTTTGCGTTTAGAATATAATCAGGATCGTAATGTGGGTTTAAATCTAGCGAATTCACAGGTTGCTGAATTAGCAAATAAAGACTTTACTGTGGCTGTTGGATTTACTAAATCCAATATGTTAATCCCATTCAAGATTAATGGTAGATCTGTTCGTTTGCCTAATGATTTACGATTTAATATGAATCTGACGATAAGGGATACGCGAACTTTACAACGAAAATTAGATGCAGAAACGATTGTTACACAAGGTTTTGTTAATTTTCAATTCCGACCACAACTAAGTTATAATGTTAATAATAAATTGACGGTAACGGCTTATTTTGATAAGATGATGAATAATCCATTGGTATCTAATTCATTCTATCGTTCTACAGTGGCGGGAGGTTTTCAAATACGTTACAGTTTAAGTGAATAATTAAAAATCGTTTGCAAAAAATCTAGATTTTAGTGACCTTTGTGAGCAAATAATAATCATATGAATTTTCCAAGTGAATTAAAATATACTCAAGAACATGAGTGGATTAAAATAGACGGTGATGTTGCTGTGGTAGGTATCACTGATTTCGCCCAAGGTGAGTTAGGTGATATCGTGTTTGTTGAAGTGGAGACAGTAGGTCAAAACATTGCAAAAGATGGTGTCTTTGGAACAGTAGAAGCTGTTAAAACGGTATCTGATTTGTTCTTGCCGGTTGCTGGAGAAGTCGTAGAATTTAATACAGCCTTAAACAACAGTCCTGAATTAATCAATTCAGATCCTTATGGAGATGGTTGGGTAGTTAAAATCAAAGCAGCTGATGCTGGCGATCTATCCCAATTAATGGATGTTGAAACATATAAATCCTTTATCGGACATTGATTTTTAAACCCTGTTAATCAGGGTTTTTTTATAGCCAAAAACAAATGCAGATCTTATTTAAACAGCTTTTAATTCAAGATAGTCGTTCTTCCTACTTCGGTAAGAAAGTTGATTTGCTTTCAGATAATGGTCGGTGGAAAGAAATTGACTCTACAATTCAATCGAAAGCAGATTTAATCATTTCAGGAGAAACACTGGAGTGGTTTCCTTCCGTAGTTGATCTACGCGTGCACAATACGTTGCCAGGTGGAGAACATAGAGAAGATTGGTCAAGTTTGAAAGCAGCTGCTTGGAAGGGTGGAGTATTAGATTTTTTACTCTTACCTACAGGTGAGCCTGTTCCACAACAGCCTGAATCTATTCAATTTATTAAAGATCGCTTAGCTGGATCTGGTGTATTATCATATCCTGCTGCACCCTTAACATTAGGTAACAAATCAGAAAATTTCAGTGATTTAATGGACTTGAATCAAGCAGGAGCCTCTTGGTTTAGTCATGGTGCAGGAGTTTTACAAGACACTGATTTGATGTTGAAATGTCTTCAGTATTTGCAACCATTAAAGGCGAAAGTTATTTCTAGACCTGATGTACAGGGTTTGTCCTTGTTTGGTCAAATACACGAAGGACTACAAAGTACCCTATTAGGATTGAAAGGTATACCCGTTTTAGCAGAAACGATGCATGTAAAACGTGATTTAGATCTTTTATCGTATGTAATGCAGCATTCTTTCGGTTTAGCTCATCCAGACTTTGCCCTGCATTTTTCTTGTATTTCTACTGCAGAATCAGTTAGGTTGATATCAGATGCTCAAAAGGCTGGATTACCTGTAACGGCTGATGTTGCCATCTATTCGCTTCTATTCACGGAAGATGCAGTTTCCGAATTCGATACCCTTAAAAAGGTAAATCCCCCACTAAGAACAGAGAATGATCGTTTAGCTTTATGGAAAGGATTAAAAGAGGGGGTTATTCTTTCAGTGGTTTCAGATCACCATCCTATTGAAGTAGAATACAAAGAAGTAGAGTTTGATCAAGCATCTTTTGGAACCATTGGATTAGAAACGCTAGCCATAGCATTTATTCAAGAAGCCAGAAAACAAGGTCTTGAAAAAACGGATCTTCTTTTATCTCATAACCCAAGTTCTTTCTTAGGGATCTCACAGCCTGAGTTAAAGGTGGGGGAAGATATGAAAGGAATGGTGTTAGTGAAAGAAAAGAATACCTATGAAGTAGCTAATGTTGTCTCTAAATCGAAGAATTCTATATTTATTGATTATTCTTTCGATTTTAAAATTGTAGGGGTATTTAATGGTTTAAATCATTCTTATGGTCAATAATTGGTTTGCTGAAATAGGTCGATTTTTCCTATATGCCTTTATTTTTGTTGTTTTGATGTCCTTTTATGGTTTTCTTTTGCAACAAATAGGAATTATTCCAATCGGGGGAAAGAAGGCGCCAACTTTTGTTTTTTTGTTATTTTTCCAATGGTGGTATATTTCACGTTTTCCTCAAAATCATCAGGGAGAAAAGAAGCATTTTTTGGTCTATTTTGTCTTGCAATACCTCTTAATTGCCATTACGGCCCTATTTAGTAGTCTTTTTTTACATTATTTCTTTCAAACTTCAACAGGTTTACAGATGTTGGCTTCCTATATTCAGCAGAGTTTAGTAGAGTTAAATTCTTTTAAGGAAGTAATTGTAAGTCAAGAAGGAGGGGAGTATTACAATAGTTTACATGCTGGGATTAAGTCAATTGATGCTTATAGCATTGCAAGGGATGATTTCTGGCAAAAAATTGCCTTGGGTTTCTTACCAAATTTGTTAATTTCACTTTATTATAAAAAATAAATCTTATGGAAAATACATCGGAATCAACAGCCTCATCTTCTCTAATTGCCTTAAAGTATGGTTTTATAAATGGATTATTGAGTTTTCTCTTTTCGACCCTTATCAATGTGATGGGATGGGCAGAACAATTTCAAGAATCCATTAGTTGGGTTTCTACGATTTGGTCCTTGGTTTTATCTGTTACGATCTCTTATTTATGTTTACGTGAGTATAGAGAGCAGAATGAAGGGTACATTAGTTATGGTCAGGGCTTGGGTTTGGCTACCTTGTTAGGTGCAATTAGTGGATTAGTGGCCGGTGCCTTTAATTATATATATATTCAATTTATAGACAATACGGTTATGCAGCGCCAGATGGAAATTGCTAGAGAGCGTATGGAAGACCAAGGTTTAAGTGCTAGTCAAATTCAAAGTGCGGAAGAAATGACCTCCTTATTTTTGAATCCAGGTATGCAATTTGTTATTGTCGTTATTATGAGTGTTGTATTTAATTTTCTTTTGGGCCTAATCGTATCAGCTGTAGTTAAGAGAGAAAAACCTGTTTTTGAATAGTATGTTAGTTCTTTTAAAGAAAGACGTAATGGCCTATTTTAGCTCATGGATGGGTTGGGGTACCATTTCGTCTTTTTTTATTTTGATGGGTATCTATGTTTGGGTGATTGACGGAAATATACTTGACTATGGTTTTGCAGAGTTAACTATATTCTTTGATTTAACTCCTTGGTTTTTACTTTTTTTTGTACCCGCGCTTTCAATGAGTAGTTTTTCTGAAGAGACAGAGAAAGGAACATTTCAATTATTGCGTTCTCTTCCCATTAGTATTAATCAAATTTTGATGGCCAAATATCTCGCCTTGGCTTTGATTATTCTAATTAGCCTTTTACCAAGTGCTTTATTTGTTCAGAGTATAGCTTTATTAGGGTTTCCAACAAATAATTATGATTCGTCTTTAATTTTGGGTGGGTTCGCGGCTTTATTCTTATTAACCTTGTGTTTTGTATCCTTGGATGTATTAGCTTCCAGTCTTACAAAGAAACAACCGGTTGCTTTTATTTTAGGGCTTGCTTTGAATTTTGCGTTGTGGCAGGGAACAAGAGAGCTAGGTTTAGAAGCGGTTGATTTGTCCTCCCATTATGATAGAATGAGTATGGGAGTGGTTCATTTTGGAGATTTACTTTTCTTGGTAGGATTTATTTTTGTTTTCTTGGGAATTACTCGATTACGATTACACTTTCTTATTTAAAATCGAGTATGGATATTTTGTTTGTGCAAAATTCTATTTCTTTTACTTCATTGGAGGCTATGGCAATTAGTTTATGACGCTGTTTCTCTAATTTATCAAAGAACCATTGCTTTGCTTTCTCATCAAAATTAGTGGTGGGTTCATCCAATAATAATACAGGTCTTTCAGACAAGAGTGCAAACCCCAATTTGATTTTTTGACGCATCCCAGAAGAATAGTTTTTTATTAATTTGAAACGATCAGGTTTTAAATCGATAAAATTTTCTAATATTTCTATTGTAATCGAGCTAGGAAGGTAGTTGTTATTTACTAAAATTTTAAGGTGTTCTTGAAGCGTATATTCCTCAATTAATTCAACATAAGGGGCTGCATAAGTAATATGGCTATAAACCAAGTCAGGATCGATACCAGACATTTCAACTGTTCCTGAATTAGGAAGTGTAAATTGAGCGATTAATTGTAATAATGTTGATTTACCTGAGCCATTAGGTCCAGTTATGGCATATGAATTACCCTGATGGAAGGTATAGCTGAAAGACTTAATGACAAATTCTTGCCTAAACTTTTTGAAAAGATTTTGAACAAGAATATCCATAATTCATTAACCTTTCATAATTCCTCTTTCTGAATTTTTTATAAATTCAAGAATTTCATTTCTCTCCGGTGTATTAGGCAGTTGTGCTTCTATTTCTTCAATTGCTGCATTGGTATTCAATCCTTTCAAATACAAATAACGATAAGCTTCTTGAATGATATTGATTTGTTCATCTGTGTAATTACGGCGACGTAAGCCTACTGAGTTAACGCCCGCATAAGTTAAAGGCTCACGACCTGACTTGGTGAATGGAGGAACATCTTTTCTAACTAGTGATCCACCAGAAATCATTACGTGCTGTCCAATAGTGGCAAATTGATGAATGGCGGATGAGCCTCCAATAATGGCGAAGTCACCCACTGTTACATGTCCTGCCATTTGTACTGAATTAGCTAATATGCAGTTATTGCCAATAAAGCAATCATGAGCTACGTGCACATAGGCCATGATAAGGCAATTTTGACCAATGACAGTCTTCATTTTATCCGATGTTCCACGATTAATTGTCACACACTCCCGTATTGTAGAATTGTCACCAATTTCTGCTGTCGTTTCTTCTCCTCCAAATTTCAAATCTTGAGGGATTGCTGAAATAACAGCACCAGGGAATATTTTAACATTTTTACCTATCCGAGCACCTGGATAAATAGTCACATTTGACCCTACCCATGTTCCCTCACCGATTTCAACATCTGCATGTATAGAGGTGAATGCATCGATACTAACATTAGCACCAATTTTGGCTTTCGGATCAATATGGGTTAACTGATGAATCATATAATAAATCTTACGATTTGCGAACTAAACTAGCTGTCATTTCAGCTTCACACACTACTTGACCTGCTACATAAGCCTTACCAGTCATTTTTGCAATTCCTCTACGTATAGGTGCCTGTAGCTCACATTTAAAGATAATGGTATCCCCAGGAATAACACTTTTTCTAAACCGGCAATTTTCTATACCCACCAAGTATGGCCAATAATTTTCCGGATCTTCTACAGAACTTAATACTAGGATTCCACCTGTTTGCGCCATCGCTTCTACTTGCATAACGCCTGGCATAACCGGATTGTTTGGAAAATGACCCATGAAATAGTTTTCATTCATTGTCACATTCTTAACTCCTACTACACTATTATCATCTAAATAAATGATTTTATCAATCATTTGAAATGGGTAACGATGAGGTAGAAGTTCATAAACGCGTTCATGCGTGAAAATAGGAGGTTGCTTAGGGTCGTAAGTAGGTACTTTATTTTTCTCTGCGTCTAACATCAATTTCTTGATCTTACGTGCAAGCTCCACGTTAGATGCGTGTCCTGGCCGGGAGGCTAAAATTTGTGCTTTAATAGGTCGACCTACTAAAGCTAAATCACCCATTAAATCTAGTAACTTATGACGAGCCATTTCGTTACTAAAATGGAGATTAGTATTATTTAAAATACCTGCTTCCTTGGAAACAGAAATTTTGGGTTTACCTAAAACTTCGGATAAATGGGCTAATTCAGCTTCTGAATAATCTTTATCAGCAATTACAATGGCGTTATTTAAGTCACCACCTTTAATTAAACCGGCCTTGTAAAGTACTTCTATTTCATGCACGAAACAGAAGGTTCTGCACATAGAAAAGTCTTTTTCAAATTGGGATACGTGGCTTAAATTAGCATGCTGGCTAGATAAAAATTTAGAATTATAATCCACCATTACGGCCATCCTATAATCATTAAGTGGCAATGCGGCTAATTCTATTCCACTTTCTAAATCCTTGAATCGGACTTCTTCTGTTAATTCAAAGAATTTACGGTGCGCATCTTGTTCTACGGGAACGGCGTCTTTTAAGGCCTCTACAAATTTTATAGAACTACCATCCATGATGGGAGGTTCTGGACCATCTAATTGAATTAAAATATTGTCAACTTCTAGACCAACAAGCGCTGCTAAAACGTGCTCTACTGTGTTAATCCGGGCACCATTGTGCTCTATGGTTGTTCCGCGTGAAGTATCAACCACATAGTCTACGTCTGCATCTGCAATGGGTTGACCGGGTAAATCAACACGTTGGAATTTAATTCCATGGTTTGCTGGAGCGGGCAAAAATGTTAGGTTGGCAACTACGCCAGTATGTAAACCTACACCAGATAGGGTTACAGCATTGGTAATAGTATGTTGCTTATTGTTCATACGCGAAATTAAGATTCTAATCGTTTTAATAAATCTGGTAATTGACGTAATAATGCATTACGCTTCAAATATTCACTATTAGGGGAAGCCGGTGTTCCACCTAATATTTGCCCTTCTTTTCGAACGGTTTTCGTTACACCTGATTGAGCAGTTACACTCGTTTTATCTGCTATAGTAATATGTCCTGCAACACCTACTTGCCCTCCGATTAGGCAGTTTTGACCTATTTTAGTAGAACCAGAAATGCCAGTTTGTGCGGCTATAGCAGTGTTTGCACCTACTTCAACATTGTGCGCTATTTGGACTAAATTATCGATTTTAACTCCTTTTTGGATTAAAGTGGAGCCCATTGTTGCGCGGTCAATTGTCGTATTAGCACCTACACTAACACCATCCTCGAGGACCACATTTCCTAATTGAGGAATGGTTGAAAATGTGCCGTCGGGTTGAGGAGCAAAACCGAATCCATCAGAACCAATGACAGCATTCGCATGAATAGTGCAATTATTTCCAATAATTGAATCGTTATATATGACAGCCCCAGGATAAATAACACAATGATTACCGATAGTAACATTATTTCCAACGGTTACATGAGCTGAAATATAGGTATCTTCTCCTATAATACTCCCTTTTCCGATACTAGAAAACTGTCCTAAATAGAGATTTGAACCTATTTTAGCATTATCAGCAATAAAACTTGGTTGCTGTATTCCTGTTTCTTTAATACTGGTAAATTCTTGGTATTTCTGAAGTAAAATAGTAAAAGCAGCGTATGGATCTTTTACCTTGATTAAGGTAGCTAACGGTTTTTCTTTTAAAACTAAATCACTAGCAACAATGATGGCTGTAGCCTTAGATTGATATAAATAGGATTCATATTTAGGATTTGCCAAAAAGGAAATACTGCCTGTTTCTCCTTCTTCAATTTTATTAAACGCCGTTATACTCGCTGATCCATCACCATCTACTGTTCCTTTTATTAATTGGGCTATCTGATTAACAGTAAATTTCATTCGTTCAAACGATGTTTAATTAAGGCAATGAGAATTTCTACTAGCTCAATTCTCCTTGCAAATATACGCTCTTTGGACAACAAAAATAGTATTTTTTTACAATCTTACTTAATGCTTGTATGGTCGGTAAATCGGATGCCTCGAGTAACTCGACTACCTGACCTTGTTTGTCGACCATTTTAATTGTGTTGTCTCCTTGAA
>JBILCC010000157.1:0-3575 GCA_044353355.1 Aquirufa sp. | reverse complement strand
TCTACATTCCTTTTTTAGGGTCGACACATCTATTCGATTGGGATGAGGTGAACTTTGCGGAGTCTGCCCGTGAGATGATCGTGACGGGGGATTTTTTAAGTGTCCAAATTAACTTTCAACCCTTCTGGGAGAAGCCGCCTTTGTTCCTTTGGTTGCAGGCGCTGAGTTTTATGGCCTTTGATTCGTTCTCAGGGCAGTCGGACATTTCGATGGAATTTGCCGCGCGTTTTCCTAATGCGATCATTGGGATTGCCACGCTTTGGTCACTGTATGCGATAGGGAAGAAGACCTGGGGCGCTAATTTTGGTAATCTATGGGCCTTCTCTTATCTGGTCGCGATTACACCGCATGTGTATGCGAGTTCCGGGATAATCGATCCGCTGTTCAACTTGTTGATATTTTTAGGGGTTTATTTCTTTTCCGAGTTCTTTCAGGATGCGACGCGCTTTAGAAATGTCCTTTTCGCAGGTATTTCGATTGGTTTAGCCTTGTTGACCAAAGGTCCAGCGGCATTGCTCCTTTGGGCATTAACCCTTTTGTTTGTGGGACTTTTATACCGTACACGTATCAATGGCCGTTTGTTTTCAGGCGCCGTCGTAGCGGGAATTATCTCTGTATTTTTCTTTGTGGCTTGGTATGGTTTGATTGCCTATAAATTTGGATGGCAGATCATTGAAGACTTCTTTACCTACCAGGTGCGGTTGATGACCACGGGGGATGCCGGACACGGACAGCCCTTTTATTACCACTTTGTGGTTCTTTTGATTGGATGTTTTCCGGTTTCGATTTGGGCTGGGGCTCGGTTGTTTCGCTGGAAGCGCGAGGAATTGGACTTTTCGAACTGGATGAAAGTCTTGTTTTGGGTGGTTTTGATTCTATTTAGTATGGTGAAGACGAAAATTGTACACTATTCCTCTATGTGTTGGATTCCGTTGACTTATTTCTCTGCGGTGGTACTGCAAGAATGGCAGGCAGGTGGATTTCGCTTTAATTGGAAATACAACACGGCGATCGGCTTTGTGGGTTTACTATTAGCAACGGTGTTAACTGCGGTTCCATTCATTGGCCAAAACGCGGGCCTCATTTCTCCCTACATTAAGGACGTATTCGTGCAAGGGAATTTACAAGCACCCGTATATTGGGCGGGTTGGGAGTTTTTGATCGGCTTGGTGTTTGCTGTAGCCGTGATCTATTTCTTATTTACGAAGAAGTTGCACACTTTGTTTGCCGCATCGCTAATCACCATCATGGCCTATATGGCGATAGTTGTACCTAAAATTGAGGGATATACGCAGGCGACCGTGATTGATTTTTATATCGCAAAGATGGGCCAAAAAGTCTACATCGAGCCCGTAGGTTTCAAGTCCTACGCGCACCTCTTGTATTTTCAAAAGCCCGCAGGAAGTCCCGCGGGCGATGAATTATTGGCGGCGAAAAAGCTGGATAGACCAGCGTATTTCATTCTGAAGGCGGATGCAGAGGAAAAGTTTAAATACCATCCGAACTTGATCTTCCTAAAAGAAGAGAACGGATTCTTATTCTACAAGCACCGCTAAGATTTAAACTCCTGGGAAGAAGAAAGCGCCTTCGATAGCAGCATTCTCATCTGAATCAGATCCGTGAATGGCATTTGCTTCGATAGATTTAGCAAATAATTGACGGATTGTTCCTTCAGCAGCTTGTGCAGGATTCGTCGCTCCAATAAGTGTGCGAAAATCTTCTACTGCATTTTCTTTTTCTAAAATCATCGGAATGATTTCACTTTGCGACATATAATCGCAAAGGCTTTGAAAAAACGGACGTTCGCTGTGAACAGCATAAAATTGACCCGCTTGTTGAGGAGTCATTTTTAATTTTGTCATCGCAAGGATTTTAAATCCTGCTTTTTCAATTTGTTGAATGATGGGACCAGTGTTGCCGTCTGCAACTGCATCTGGCTTGATCATAGTGAAAGTTCTATTTGTTGACATGGATATAATTTTCAACAAATTTATCTCTAACTTTGCGTTTGCCCAAATTTATTTCCGGCACACCCATTTTATGACCTCCATTTCTGAGTTAAAAGCCCAACTTATTCCAGGCACAAAAGCTGTGATCACCGCCCATTACAATCCGGATTCGGACGCAATTGGTTCGACGCTTGCTTTTCAGGGATATTTGGCAAAAAAAGGGATTCACGCAACGGTGGCGGTACCCTCTGCGGTATCAGCTAACTTGAAATGGATGCCCGGAGCGGCTGATATTTTAGCCTATGACGACCTACTTCACAAGGTGCAAATCGATGCGCTGGTGGAGGAAGCTGATTTTATTTTTTGCCTAGATTTTTCAGGTATTCAAAGGCTGCACAACATGGCGCCTTTAGTACGCAAGTCGCGGGCTAAGAAAGTGGTGATTGATCACCACTTGGATCCGGAAGACTTTGGCGATTATTATTACCACCGAACGATTGCGGCGTCTACCTGTGAATTAATCTATGATTTAATTCTGGAGTGGGGCGATGAAAATCTCCTAGATCCAGCGATCGGATCTTGCTTGTATTCCGGCATTATGACGGATACTGGTTCTTTTCGTCACCCGAATACGACTGCTCATGTGCATACGGTGGTGGCTGCCTTGATTGATTTAGGAGTGAACACAAACGAAGTGCATCGTAAGGTGTTTGATTCGTCTAGTATCGATCGCTTGAAGTTTATTGGTCACGTTTTGGGCCAAAGAATGGAATACCTACCGGAGTATCACCTGGCATTTATGTGGATTACAGCCGAGGATTTAACAAAATTTAATTCCCAAGCGGGAGATACGGAAGGCATCGTAAATTATGGTTTACAAATTGCCGGATGTGTTTGGTCAATTCTGATGATTGAGCGTCCTGATGGCGTTAAGCTATCTTTTAGATCAATAGAACCTTTCGCCGTAAATGAATTCGCCTCTAAATACTTTGAAGGTGGTGGACATAAGAATGCTTCAGGTGGACGTTTTTCTACGGGAACTTTAAAAGATGCGAAGAAAAAACTAATGGAAGTGTTACCTTTGTACCTTTCTGAAATTAATCGAGTTAAAAATATCTAAAATCTATATCATGCGTAAACAACTAGCAGTAATATTTGTAGCGGCACTGGCACTAGCTTCGTGTAACAAAGTCGAAGTAATAGAGGGTGTTAAAATCCAAAAACATGAACATGATGACGCTGCTCCTAACTTAAAAGAAGGAGATATCATCACGTTTGATTTAGTGATCAAAAATGAGGCTGATTCTGTCATTAAGGATTCTCGTAAAGAAGGTAAGCCTTTGCAAGATTTAGTGCCACCTGTGCCAATCCCAGGCACATTTAAAGGTTCATTTGAGAATGGTTTACGTTTATTAGCCGTTGGAGATAGTGCTACAATCTTCGTTCCTGTAGATAGTTTATTCAAAGATGGTCAACAACAGATTCCTCCTTTCTTGAAACGCGGAACAGATGTTCGTTTCATTGTAAAGATCAAAAAATCGCAAACACGCGCAGAATTTGAGAAGGAGATGAAAAAGTTAGCAGCTGAGCAAATGGGTAAAGACTCTCAATCAATAGATGGATTTA
>JBILCC010000156.1:0-3710 GCA_044353355.1 Aquirufa sp. | reverse complement strand
AGCAGACCAGCCTGAGCTATTTCTGCAGACACTTCAACCGTTTTTATGAAAATATTTCTCATCCCCTGTCCGATTGCTGAAAACACTTCATCCGAAGTCCTACCTCCACAAATCTTAGCGGCATTACAGCAGACAACGCATTTTTTAGTTGAAAATGTACGCACGGCCAGGCGATTCATTAGTGAATTGAAACTAGGCATTCAAATTGATAATTTAGTTTTTGAAATTTTAGACAAAGACACTCAGTCAAAAACGGTCACTGATTTTTACAAAAAATACAGCTCAGTCGAATATATTGGCGTTATTTCCGAGGCCGGTTGCCCGGGCGTAGCTGATCCAGGTGCCTTAGCGGTTTCCATTGCGCAGCAGCAAAACATCGAGATAATACCATTAGTAGGCCCCTCTTCCATCCTTTTAGGCTTAATGGGGTCTGGGTTTTCTGGCCAAAGTTTTGCCTTCATCGGCTACCTTCCCATCGATAAAGCCGCCCGTATTCGCAAAATCGAGCAATTAGACAGAGATGTAGCTAAATGGGGTCAGACACAAATCTTCATTGAAACACCTTACCGAAATAATGCGCTTTTAGAAGATCTAATTACACAATGTGCTCCAGATTCCCTAATTTGCATCGCCTGTGACATAACCGCGCCCTCCGGTTTTGTTCAAACTAAAAAGGCAAGTGACTGGGCAAAAGCACAACCCGATTTGCACAAAAAACCTTGTATATTTCTTTTAGGTAAATAATATGATCTTTCACCAAGCCTTCACGTTGAATCCATTTCAAGAAAACACCTACCTTATTTGGGATGAAAATGGAATCGGTATTATCGTAGACCCTGGATGTTATACCTTCGAGGAACGTCAAACGTTGAAAACATTCATCGAGGAGAAAAACATTACGTTAACCCATATCTTAAATACCCACGCGCATATCGATCATGTATTAGGAGTTGAATATTTTAGACAAGAATATAAAATTCCATTTTATCTACACCCAAAAGATGAACCTCTACTAATTGATTCAGCAAATCGGGCACAAGTATATGGATTTCCTCACTACCAACCTTCTGAAGTAGATGTTTGGTATGAGGACAACCAAGTATTACATATAGGCGAAATGGAAATCAAGATCTTGTTTGTACCGGGGCATGCACCTGGTCATGTGGCCTTGTATTTCGAAAAAGAAGGCCTTCTATTTGATGGAGATGTGTTGTTTAGACGAAGCGTGGGCAGAACGGACTTTCAATTGTGTAACCACGCAGATCTAGTCCACAGCATTCAAACGAAATTATATACCTTACCTGAATCGACTATTGTGTACCCTGGACACGGTGGAAGCACGACTATCGGTGATGAAAAAGTATCCAATCCATACGTAAAAGCATGAAAAAAGAAATCCCTAACCTATTAACGCTAGGTAATTTATTAGCGGGTTGTATCGGACTGTGGTTCGTAATGCAAGGCGATTTAGTGAGCGCCTCTTATTGTATATTCATCTCATTGGTATGCGATTTCTTCGATGGATTTCTGGCGCGCGCCTTGCAAGCCTATTCTGATCTAGGAAAGGAATTGGATTCTTTGGCAGATATGGTCTCTTTTGGGGTTTTACCTGCCTTTATCTTGTTTTCACTAGTAGAGCAAAGCTGCGGGACTCAATGCACTGTGGGTCTATTCGGGTTCTATAAGCCCTTTATAGTGTTTGCATTGGCTTTGATGTCCGCGTATCGTTTGGCCAAGTTCAATATTGATACCCGCCAAAGCGACCAGTTCATTGGTGTCCCAACCCCAGCCAATGGTCTATTAATTGCGTCCTTACCCCTGATTCTACATTTCCAGCCGGAATACAGCGCCTATATTCTACACTTCAAAGGCCTGTTAATTTATGCAGTGGTGATGAGTTATCTTTTGGTATGTGAATTGCCTTTACTGGCGTTTAAATTCAAGACCTGGGATTGGAAAAGCAATCAAGTAAAATTCATTTTCCTTATTTTTTGCATTGCTGCCCTTGTTATGCTTAAATTTGCAGCAATTCCGGTTTTAGTGATCGCATACATCCTTCTTTCCGGCCTTATTTTCCTTTTAAATCCAAACAAATAATGAAATTCTTAGCTGAAATCAACGTAATGCCTCAAAAAGAAATCCTTGACCCCCAGGGAAAAGCGGTACTTATTGGCTTACAAAACTTAGGTATTAACCAAGTGGCAGGCGTTCGTATCGGCAAGCACATCACATTAACGGTGGATGCAGCATCTGAAGCTGAGGCAAATGAGGTGGTAACTAACGCTTGCAAGAAATTGCTTGCGAACTTGATTATGGAAGAATTTGAGTTTACGTTAACAGCTCAATAAGATCTAAAACTGGCCTGTATGCAATAATACCAGCGTGCAGGCCTCTTCTACCGCTATTCCCATTTTCTGTAAGGCTTCCTCTAGCACAAAATTTTCTGTGCCTGGATTGAATATCACTCTTCTGGGGTTTATTGATACTAAATAATCAATGAGTCCATCTTGATTCGCTGGACCTACGTATAGTGTCACTGTGTCGATCTCTTCCAGCAAAGGTTGATCCTGCTGAATAGTCAAGCCTAACACCTCCCCTTTTTTAATTCCTACTAAAGAGACCTCGTGTCCATGTTGCAAAAGCAATTCCGTCGCGATATAGGCATATCGACTTGGATTCGTACTCGCACCATAGACTAAGACCTTCATTAGAATAATTTTTCAGCGATAGCACGCACGCTATCTGATTTACTCATCGTGTAGAAATGCAAAGCAGGAACACCTGCTTGGATTAATTCTTTTCCTTGTTGAACTGCCCACTCAATCCCTAATTGCTTGATGGCTGCATTATTCGTGCATTTACGAGCCTCCGATACAAATTCTGCAGGAATTTCTAAATGGAAAATCTCGGGCAAAATGTCCAATTGACGTTCTGTCGCTAAAGGCTTCAAGCCTGGAATGATGGGCACATTAATCCCCATTTCTCGGCATTTTTTGACGAAATCAAAATACTTCGCGTTATCAAAGAACATCTGAGTCACAATGTAATCCGCACCCGCATCTACTTTCTGCTTTAAGTATTGAAGATCCTGATCAAAGGAAACGGCATCAATATGCTTCTCAGGATAACCTGCCACGCCAATGCAAAAATTTGTGGGTAATGACTCTGTTTCTTCATGCAATAAAATACCCTTGTTCATGGCCGCTACTTGCTCCACTAATTCGTTTGCATAGGCGTGACCACCTGGCTTAGGCACGAAATGGGCTTCACCCTTTTCTTGATCGCCACGCAATAGAAGGGCATTTTCGATTCCTAAATAATGTAAATCGATCAGAAAATCCTCGGTTTCTTCTTTCGTAAATCCACCACAAATCACGTGTGGAACGGCTTCGATTTGAAAACGCTGCATGATGGAGGCACAAATACCTAAGGTTCCAGGACGCTTGCGAATAGGAATACGTTTCGATACTCCATCAATCACCTTCTCTACATATTCCTCCCGGTGATACGTCACCTCAATAAAGGGCGGCTTAAACTCCATCAAAGGCTCGATGTGCGACATCAATTCGCCCAAATGCTGGCCCTTCATCGGTGGAATAATCTCGATCGAGAAAAGTGTTTTTCCCGCCGCTTCTTCAAAGTATTTAGTAATCTTAGTCATAATTCAATACGGGGCTTAACCATCTTTCTACGTCGTCTAGGGACATGCC
>JBILCC010000007.1:0-32944 GCA_044353355.1 Aquirufa sp. | reverse complement strand
AATATTCTTATTTTTAGTTTTTATAAAGCATACTGATTCTATTTCAATTTAAGTGCTTCTAAAACCTATTATACTACCATGAAAAATAATCGTAGAGAATTCATTCAAAAAATTGCCTTAGGTGCCGCTGGCATAAGTTTTGGCAATATTCACAATGCCTTCAGTGCAAAAAGTTATTCCCGAATTTTGGGAGCAAATGACCGTTTAAATGTAGCCTTAATGGGATGTGGACGTCGAGTTAGCGCCTATTATGATGCTTTAAAAGACAAAAAAAACAATGTGGATGTGGCCTATATCTGCGATGTGATGAAAAAGCAACGCGAAAAGGTAGGCCGTGATTTACAAGGAAAAGTCAGCGGAAAGGCGACGTTAGTGAATGATATTCATGACGTTTGGAATGATAAAAGCGTCGATGCGATATTTAATGCGACTCCGGACCACTGGCATGCACCAGGTACTTGGATGGCCATGCAAGCTGGCAAGCACGTTTACATTGAAAAACCCTGTAGTCAAAATCCACGTGAAGGGGAATTACTGGTAGCATTTCAAAAAAAATATGGTAAAGTGGTCCAAATGGGTAACCAGCAGCGCTCCTCTAAAGAATCACAAGAAATCATTTCCGAGATTCACAAGGGTACCATTGGGGAAGTATACAAAGCCCTTGCCTTTTATTCGAACCAGCGTGGAGAAGTTCCACTTCAAAAAAAAGCACCTGTTCCTGAAGGTTTAGATTGGGAATTATGGCAAGGTCCTGCACCACATCAGGAATACACGTCGGAAACCTGGGATTATAACTGGCACTGGTATGGTTGGAACTGGGGAACAGCAGAGACTGGCAACAATGCGACCCATGAATTAGACGTCGCTCGTTGGGCACTACAAGTAAAATACCCAGAAAAGGTAGAAGTAGAAGCGGCTAAACGTCATTTCAAAAATGACGGCTGGGAAATGTACGACACCATGGATGCGACTTTCCGCTTCCCAGAAAATAAAGTCATCCAATGGGACGGCAAAAGCCGTTCAGGCTATAAAACGTACGGTAGCGATCGCGGAACCATTATTTACGGAAGCGAAGGTTCTGTTTTTGTTAACCGAGAGGGCTACACGCTTTTTGATCGCAACGGTAAAAAAATCAAAGACAGCAAATCGAGTGGAACGGAAGCAGGCAATACTCTAGGCGGCGGTGGTGACATGACAGATTCACATGTCGCGAATTTCTTCCATGTCATCAGGGGCACAGAGACTAAATTAAACTCCCCTATCGAAGAAGGTGCCATCAGCCAAATGATGTGTCACTATGCGAACATTTCATACCGGATCGGAAAATCATTCCAAGTGAACCCTGAGGATGGCCATATTTTGGACAAAGAAGGTATGAAGCTTTGGGGTAGAGAATACGAAAAAGGTTGGGAGCCTAAATTATAAAATCGTAAATAGTTATACCTCGGTCATAGAAAACCACCTCGTTTGAGGTGGTTTCTTTATACACTTGAGTTTGCTGTGGAGTAGCGTTTTTCAATAGAACTTGTGATCCCACTTTTAAACAAAATCCTTCATTAGCCTGTTATAATTCATATCTTCCTGAAAAATTCTGGAGTCCTACCTATGAAAACTAACCTGCACGTTTATTTTCGAGCAATCCTGGGATTATTCTTCATCATGCTTGCTCAAATGCAATCAGAAGCTCATTTCTCCGGCTACTCTAGTCCAGATTCTAGTTCATTCGATCAATTCAAAGGGTCTATTTTAGATAGTAAGACAAAGAATGAGCTCATCTATGCGAGCATTACTGTTTCAGGAACAAGCATCTCCACCATCAGTAATAGTGAGGGAAAATTCGCCATTAAAATTCCTAAGCAAAAGCAAAATGAAAGCCTGGTGATTTCCTTTTTAGGATATAAAAACAAGGTTGTTTCCATCAAAGAATTAAAGCCAGACAAGAATATACTGTTTTTAGAGCCCAGCAATACGATGCTCGATGAAGTGGTTGTAAATACGTCAGATGCATATACGCTATTTTTAGGGGTATTAAATAATCGCTTACAAAATTATGGAGATGACCCCATCGAAATGACAGGGTTTTATCGAGAAACCATTCGCAAACGACGTACCTATGTCTCCCTTTCCGAATCCATTCTTAGTATTCAAAAGCAGCCTTTCATAAGCACTGCACCAGACCAAATCAGTCTTTTCAAGG
The DNA here is from genome assembly GCA_044353355.1 of Aquirufa sp. Taxonomy (GTDB): domain Bacteria; phylum Bacteroidota; class Bacteroidia; order Cytophagales; family Spirosomataceae; genus Aquirufa. Next base: position 30,747 of record JBILCC010000007.1, on the reverse strand, counting down.
GTAGAAAAAACACAGATTACACTAAACTAGATACCGTCAATTTCAAATTACAGGGAGGTCCTTTTTCCGCCTTGTATGTCGATGTAATCAAATACCCCAGCTTCATATTCTCGAAAAATGCGCTAGAAATATACGATTTTAGTTTAGAGGAAAACACCCAAATAAATGGCAAGCAAGTGTTGGTTTTAGCCTTCAAACAAAAACCAAGCTACGAAAACCCGCTCTATTATGGGAAATTATATATCGATGCAAAAAGCCTTGCAGTCGTAAGCGCTACTTTCTCCCTAAATGTAGAGGATAAAATCAGGGCAGGTCTTCTATTTACGCGCAAAAAACCTGCTGGCCTTGACGTTTACCCTACTGAGGTGAGCTATCAAATTAACTACCGACAACAAAATGGCAAATGGATTTTTGCCTATTCTCGTGGGGATTTGACGTTTAAATTGAATTGGGCCAAAAGAATATTCAACACCGTCTACACTTCCACAATTGAAATGGCCGTGACCGATTGGAAAAAACAGGACATCAAAGAGGTTCAAAATACGCAAGAATTGACCTCTAACGTAATCATGTCGGAGAAGGTGGAGAGTTTAGCGGACCCTGATTTTTGGGGTAAATACAATATCATCGAACCCGAAAAATCAATTGAACAAGCCATCCGAAAAATTCAAAGAAAAGCCTTGAACGAGCGGGGTGAGGATTAAATTCGAACCTGAAAGCGAAAGAGCAGATTGCTAGTAGTCTTTATGATAAACGCTAGCTTTGGCATAATCATTTAAAACTGATAATTTCAAGGAAATATAATCCTGTAACATTACCCATGGAAGTACACCACCACAGCCACCACCCTAAATCCTGGAAAGAATACGTTCAAGAATTCTTAATGCTATTCTTCGCCGTCTTTCTTGGCTTCATGGCTGAATATTACCTCGAATACAGAGCGGAGAGACATAAGGAGCACGATTATTTAGTGAGCATGAATAAAGATCTGAAAGCGGATTTAAGTGAAATGGATATAAAAGAATTCAGAATGGGAGAAATGGTTAATGCCGCCAATAAACTCAATGAAGTAATCTTTAAACCTACTTGGAATGAGGCTGATATCGATTCCATTTACATAAATAGTCTCATCATGGTATCTAGAGTTTATAACATCGATTTTTCATCAGGAACTATCGATCAATTACGCAATGCAGGTGGATTCCGACTGATTAAAAATGAAGAAATTGTTCGTAAAATTTCAGAATACGAAAAAGGAAAAGTAACCATGATGGTTCAATTAGATCAATTATTAGAACGAGGCGCAAATGTCCATCGAATTCAAAATGCCTTACTTCAAACAACCGTTTTTTCCACTAAAGAGACCATCGGAAAAGTTGGGTATGATAAAGTCGGCTTAGACAAAATCAAAAAACAAACAGGTAACGCATTTCTATCATCCAATAAAAATGCTTTTTACGAATATGCGAATACGACTGGTACCATGAAAGGGTACATCTCCTACTATGTTATCATGTCCCAAATGCAACAGCAAAAAGCCAAGGAATTAATTAAGCTTTTAGAGGAAGAACTGGAGCATTAATTTACTCCTTCCATTCAATAGGAATAACTACCTCATTTTTTCTACTCCAAAATTGATAAGGCGCATTATAACCTAGAAATGTATATTCTCCCACTACTTTAATGCCTTTCTCTTGTAATGCCTTCAATAATACATCCCGCTTTTCTTTGATTGTTTCATCATCTGCATAGCCACCGAAACGAATGGCAGCCACGTATTGCGGGCTAGATTTCACGATATGAACCCCGGCATCTTTAGGCTTAGGCAAATCTGATTCCTGGTATTTCTCCGGCATCACAAAACTCATCGTGGAACCCTGAGAACCCATTTCCATCCGTACTGGCGATGTCATGGCAATACTTTTACCTTGGTCATTTCCTCCAAAAATGTAGCCTGCTAACTTCCTAAAGCCACTATTCGCGACAGACTTATAATCCGTTCCTTTGCTGTAAATTTTAGCAAAGGTGGCTGCTGGATAAAATCGGATCTCGAATTGAGATTCTGTACGAACGAGCCTGTATTTTTGACTTTCAGTGGTCAGACTGCTGCTCACTAATTTATAAGACTGCACTAATAAGAATAAAAAGGCGATGCCCCCAACGACGTAAATTGCTTTCATGATAGAATAAGTTTAGCACGTATTTGACCTAAACTAGCAAGTCCAGGTAATAGTTCAGAAACTCAGCAACTTAATTTCATTTTTACTTGTATTTCACTTACTTTAATGGGTGATATAAAAATACCTCTAGATGAAACTATTCTTAACCATCGCGCTTTTTAGCTTAGCATTTCTATGTGATGCAAAACCAAAAAAAGAAAAATGGATTCCACTTTTCAACGGCAAAAACCTGAAAAACTGGACCGTTAAAATCCACCACCACGAAGTGGGCGATAACTACGGAAACACCTTTCGAGCAGAGGATGGGATAATCAAAGTGCGCTACGACCAATACGATCAGTTCAATGAGCGCTATGGGCACCTATATTTCAACAAACCTTTTTCTAATTATATACTTCGGTTGCAATACCGCTTTACGGGACTTTGGCGAAATGATGCGCCTAGCTATACTGAGAGAAATTCCGGCGTAATGTTTCATTCACAAGACCCACATACCATGCCTAAAGAGCAGGATTGGCCTATTTCAGTCGAAATGCAATTCCTCGGTGTGTTAGCAGATGGCAAGCCAAGACCTACCGGAAACATGTGTTCCCCGGGAACAGACGTGGTGTATAATGGCAGAATTGATCCCCGCCATTGCATCAATTCTAGCTCAGAAACCTACGAAAATGAACGGTGGATTACGGCAGAATTAATCGTTCGCGGAGACTCCCTCGTTACCCATAAGATCAACGGAAAAACCGTCTTAGAATATACCCAACCGCAAATAGGTGGCGGTGTAGTGAATCGCTACAACCCCGCACTTAAAATTGATGGCAAATTATTAAAGAGTGGATTTATTGCCCTCCAAAGCGAAGGACAAGAGATTGACTTCCGTAACATTGAGCTACTAGATTTATCGAAAGAATAGGCTGATGGCTAAAATTATCCTAGGGCTACTGTTTCTTTTTTTCATTAGCGATGTAAACGCTCAGTATAAAAAATATACCTACGAAACCCAGCGAATGGGCTCCCCGTTTCGAATCACCATCTCGTGTACAGATTCTACTGGGATTTCAAAAGCCGTAAAACAGGCATTCCAGCTAGCCACCCAGCTAGAAAGTCAACTGAGCGATTATCAACCACATTCAGCTCTCAGCCAAGTCAATCGCCTAGCAGGGACAGGCACATTCTACCCTATTGACGAACCGTTTCTAGCGATATTGAAAGAGTCCTTACTCGCCCAAAAACTAAGCGCTGGCGCCTTAAATGTATTTGTCGGTCGACCGGTCAGAATATGGAGAGAGGCCAGAAAGCTTCAGCAAATGCCTGATTTAGTGGCTTTGCAACAAATTGCTCAAAAAATACAAGGACCGTGCTTGGAATTTTCAGCCGATTCTACGCGCATTCGCTTAACTAATTCAGCTTGTCAGATAGACTTAGGTTCTTTAGGTAAGGGCTTTGTCGCGCAAAGAGTGATGGAAAAAATAAAGCAAGATGGCTTTCCCTGTGTACTGGTGGATGCCGGTGGAAAAATCGTGATGACGAGCCAAGGACCGAACGATATGCCTTGGCAAGTAGGTATAGAAACGCCGGTATCTAAAGCGCTTTTACCTGAGGTTTTGGCCCTAAAAAACGTCTCCATAGCAACCAGCGGAAAAACGTATCAATCCGTTCGTTTAGGGGACCAGAGCTATTCCCATGTGATAGACCCAAGAACGGGAATGGCGTTAACTCACTCACGATCAGCCACGGCCATCGCGGAAGATGGGACTCTAGCTGACTGGTTAGCGACCGCAGCCACCGTGATGACTATGCAAGAAATTGAAGAATTATTAGTAAAATTGACAAATGTTCGGCTGATGGTATTCGAAAATGAATCTGGTGAGCCTAAAATCCTATTTAACCATAAACTGATCCCACATGAGACGCCTCGTCCTCATTAGTTTACTGTTTTCGCATCCGATTTTTGCGCAGGGTTTACGTTCCTATGAACAAACGATTCCTCAAACACGCGTTTCATTCCAAATGGTGGCCATTCCGTCTGGAAATTTTGTTTTTGGCCAAACAAAAAAGGTACAGGTTCCCGCTTTCTGGATGGGAAAAACAGAGGTGACGTATGATGAATACCAATTGTTCTTCGAAGAATCGCGCGATCCAGAACCGAAGCCCCCTAAAGAGGGTCCAGATGCGATCACTAGACCGAGCCCACCCTATATTGATTTTACGTTAGGAATGGGCAAAGTAGGCGGATTCCCCGCTAATTCCATGCAGCAATATGCAGCCATCATGTATTGTAAATGGTTGTATGCGAAAACAGGCGTATTTTACCGTCTGCCTACAGAAATTGAATGGGAATATGCCTGCAAAGCAGGCGCCGAAATCCCTTCCGAAAAACTACCCGATTATGCCTGGTTTCAAGGTAATTCAAACGAAAAATACCACCCAGTGGGGCTTAAAAAACCCAATGCCTGGGGATTACACGATATGCTAGGCAACGTGTCTGAATGGGTACTAGATCATTTTGAGGCAGATCCCACGGCCACTATTAGCCCCGTGTTCATCGATAAATATGCGGATGCCGTGGTACGCGGAGCAAATTACCAGGATCCAGCAAATCTAGTCCGCTCTACTTACCGCCTGGCAGCAGATCCCATATGGAATCGACGAGATCCACAAGTTCCCAAAAGTATCTGGTGGAATGCCGATGCTCCTTTTGTGGGATTTCGCATTATGAGACCCGCTAAACAGCCATCAACAGCAGAAATTAATTCCTTCTTTGAAAAATATTTAAACTAAACCTCATTAAAATATGAAAAATACGAGACGAGATTTTGTGAAGCAAACCGGATTAACGGCAAGCGGATTGATTTTAGCTCCTTGGGCAGCAAGTGCCTTTGCAGGCCAAAGTTTAGTAAACGACACCATCAAAGTGGCTTTGATCGGCTGTGGTGGACGCGGAACAGGTGCCATTGCCCAAGCTTTGAGCACAAAAGAAAACATCGAATTAGTGGCTATGGCGGATGTATTCCGTGATCGTTTGGACGATTGCTATACGAACTTGATGAAATCAAGAGACAAGGACACTTCCGCTAAAGCGGTACCTATCAGTAAAAAGGTAAATGTGCCGGAGGAAAGAAAATTCACCGGATTTGACGGTTATAAAAAGGCCATGGAATTAGCGGATGTGGTCATCCTAACAACTCCTCCAGGTTTCCGCCCCCTGCACTTCGAAGAAGCGGTTGCGCAAGGCAAGCAGATTTTCATGGAAAAGCCTGTGGCAACAGACCCAGCCGGTATCCAACGCGTGTTAAACGCAGCTAAAATCGCCAAACAAAAGAAGTTAAACGTAGTGGTAGGCTTACAGCGCCATTACCAAAATTCGTATCGCGAGATTATAAAACGCATCCAAGATGGTCAAATAGGCGATGTGGTTTCTGCTTCCTGCTGGTGGAATAACGATGGCGTGTGGGTAAAACCACGCAAAGAGGGACAAACAGAGATGGAATATCAATTACGCAATTGGTATTACTTCAATTGGATTTGCGGCGATCACATTACCGAACAACACGTTCATAACATTGATGTCATTAACTGGGTGAAGAATGGATATCCAGTGCGCGCACGTGGCACCGGTGGTCGCGAGGTTCGCAAGGGCAAGGATTATGGTGAAATTTTCGATCACCATATCGTCGAATTTGAATATGCGGATGGGACGATTTTAAACAGCCAGTGCCGTCATATTCCAGGAACCTGGGCCAAAGTAGACGAACACGTCATAGGGACTAAGGGTAAGGTTCATTTTGATGCCGCTAAAATACTCGATTTAAAGGGCAACGTGCAATACGCATTTGATAAAAAGACAAAGGAAAACAATCCCTACCAAACCGAACACGACGAATTATGGGCGACGGTAGCCGCTGGAGAATACAAATATGCTGATGCAGAAAATGGCGCTTACTCGACCATGACATCTATTTTAGGCCGAATGGCCACCTATTCTGGGCAAGTAATTGAATGGGACAAAGCAATCAATTCAGGCATTAATATCGCCCCATCGAGGTTCGCCTGGGATGCGGATATGCCTTCAAAACCAGACGCAAACGGATTGTATACTGTAGCGATTCCGGGAAAAACAACCTACTTTTAATTAAATTCAAAAGCCACCTCGATGGAGGTGGCTTTTTTATCACTCACTAATCAAACAATCATGGGACTATTTTCAGCTCTTTTAGGAAACGCAGGTACAGTAAGTAAAGAAGATTTGACTAAAGATTTTGGTCAATTACTCATCCAAGGAGAAGAAATCGAACTAGGCTTCAAACTCATCAGAGACACCTTCATATTTACTTCCAAACGCCTAATTTTGATAGAAAAACAGGGCTTAACTGGATCCAAGACGGAATACAAATCCATCAATTACAAAAGCATTTCGCGCTTCAGCATCGAAACAGCTGGAACATTTGACCTTGATGCAGAACTAAAGATTTGGATCTCTGGAGAAGCACAGCCCAGCATCATCAAGCAATTTAATAAATCAGTGAATGTGTACGACGTGCAGAATGTGCTGGCGTTTCACGTGTTGAAGTAGCGGGGAATAAAACTACTTCTTTGCCGGTAATGCACCTAATAGTCTTTGGAGAAAACCATCCATCGATTTATCATCAATCCAACGTACCACGGCTACTAAATCATTCTCCTGATCCACATAAATCGCATTCGTTCCATTTCCAATATGTGCAAAAGCGGTGGCAGGAGCAGAAGGATACATCTTGCGATCCGTGTTTAAAAAGTAATTCATAAAGCCATAACCCGTATTTGCAGTAGTAGGCGTGGTCGCTTTTCGAATCCACTCTTCGGATAAAATTTGCTTCCCATTCCAATTGCCTCTACGCAAAGTCAATAAACCTAATCTGCCCATATCATACGCATTAATAAACATTCCTCCCCCAAAATGTCCTCCACCACTCACCGATTGCACCATTTTCCCATCTACTACAATCCACGCATTTTTATAACCTGTCCAGGCCCAGGTATTAGAGGCTCCGATAGGATTCATCACATTTTCACGTAACACTTCCGGCAGTGGTTTACGCCAAACCAAAGTCGCCGCTAAGGCTAACGCATTCACACGCGTATCGTTATATTTATAGACCGTTCCGGGTTCAAATCGCTTTCTGGTGGTCCATTCGGCTACTTTATCCGACGGCCGATCTGCCCAATCCGGCTTGCCCCATAACACCCCTTCCCAATCACTGGTTTGTCTTAATAAATGATCCCAAGTAATCTTGCGGTTATGCTCCGTTTCAAATGGATAAATAAAGGATTTTCTAGCGATCGGATTTTCATGTAACTGAGCCTCTTCATTCGCATCCTCTATAGGCGGCAAATATGCGTACACTTTGTCATCTAAAGCGCTAATTAATCCCTTATCATATGCGAGACCCACCACAGAGGAAACCATACTTTTCGTCACACTATGCGCCATCTCTACTGATGAAGGATTTCCCCATTCCGCAATTATATATCCCTTGTAAATGATGATACCAGCCGACGGACCGCGATCCGCCATAGGTCCGATAGGATCAGAAAAGGGTTCTTTACCAAATTGCATAGCCTGAGAAAGCCACAAATTCTTAGGCTGTGATGTTTCATGTGCGATGGCAAATTTCACCGCATCATTTACTTTATTGGTATCGATGTTGAAAAAAGCGGGCGACTTATGTTCCCAATTTTTGGCGGACGGATAATAGACTCCTTTCTGAGCCGACGCATTCCACACTACAAAAGCGAGTAAAACAAAGAGGATTTTTTTCATAGGGACTACTTCTGCATGTTGTATAAGAGCGTCTGAATTTTAAATTCATTGCCCGTTTTTACGAGTAAAAAAACATCCACGCCTTTGTGTGTGAATTTCCCATTCAGGTAAAATTCATAGGGAACCCAAGCGGTCGCAATTTCATGATCTATCAAGATAGGACCCCAAGAAAGCACGCGCTCATCCATTTCACCGGGTTTTCTGGACAAAACACTTTGGACAAATTTCGATACCGGCAGATCTCTTACGGTATTTCCTTCCGGTTTAATCTGACTAATCTGCAATAAAGCAGTACTCGTAAAACAAGATTTCAAGGCAACTGAATCCACGGCTTTCATAGCAGAAAAGGTTTTTAAAATGACGGCTTTGATTTGGTCATCTTCTGCCGATTTTTGCTGAGCATTTAGTATGAATGGGCCCAATAATAAGAGTAGTAGTAATTTTTTCATCGCTTAAATAATTCATCTAAATACTTCGCTAAGCTGTAATCCTTTTCTGTCACTTGATTACCCGCATCGTGTGTTGTAATGGTTACTTGTACCCGATTGTAGGTGTTCGACCAAGTGGGATGGTGATCCGTCTTACTGATAAAAGGAGTAGCGTTCTGCATGAATTGCATCGCATCTTCGAATGTTTTGAATTCGAAGGTTTTCTCGAGAGATTGATTCGTTGTTTTCCAGGTAGTCATGTAAATGGAATTAATTGGGGATGTCTTCCGGTTTGATGAAACCACTCATCTACTAATGGCAAATATATATGAAACAAATTAGTAATGCCTGATTTATAGCGCCTACTTTGTTTAACCAGATAAAACTGATAATTTGAAACGCAATTAATTAAACCCATGAAATACCTTTTTCTCTTCCTTTCCTTTGCCACTTTCGCGCAAGACATCCATTTCAAATCTGTTCTAGTCGATACCCATAACGATTGCTTGACGGCCTGCATAGAGAAGAATGTGTCATTAGATCAGGATTTAAGTGGGATAAATCACTCGGATTTAGCGCGATTTAAGAAGGGCGGTGTGGATTACCAGCTTTTTTCGGTTTGGTGTGACGGGCAGAAAGCGAATCCTTATGCATGGGCCATGCGCGAGATGGATAGTTTGTATGCGGTAGCAGCGAGAAATCCGGATAAAATGGTAATTGCCAAAACTTGGAAAGACATCAAGCGTGCCTTAAAAGAGCAAAAGTTAGTAGCACAATTCGGCGTCGAAGGCGGGCACATGATCGATGGTGATCTGCAGAAACTAGAGACATTCTATAACCGCGGGGTTCGCTACATGACCCTGACTTGGAATAATTCTCCTGGCTGGGCGAGCTCCCATGCGGATGAGAAAAATCCGGATTTTAAGGGAAAGAAGGGACTGACGGATTTTGGCAAAACGGTCGTGCAAAAAATGAACCAACTGGGCATGATCGTGGATGTTTCGCATGTGGGTGAGGCGACGTTTTGGGATGTCATCAGTACGACAAAAAAACCTATCATTGCTTCTCACAGTAACGCTTACAGCATTTGTCCCGTTTCTAGAAATCTGAAAGACGATCAAATTATCGCCATCGGAAAGAATGGTGGGGTCATCCATTTGAACTTCTTTTCTGGATTTGTGGATATGGATTTTTCCAAAAAAGATGCAGCCTTTCGTAAAAATCATGCCGCTGAAATTGACTCCTTAATTAAATCGGGTATGCAAACGGAATATGCTTTCACCGTCGTATCGGATAAATACCCGCAAGAAAGTGGAGCCATCAAACCAGATTTAGAACAGCTAATGAAGCATTTTGACCACATCGTAAAACTCATTGGGGTAGATCACGTGGGATTAGGCTCTGATTTCGATGGCATTAATTCGGCACCTAAGCAACTGAAAACAGTACTCGATTATCCTCTTTTTACCCAAGCTCTAATCGCGCGAGGCTATTCGAATAAGGACATCAAAAAGGTATTAGGGGGTAATTTTTTACGCGTATATAAGGCAAATAACTAGTTTTATTTATGCCTGAACCAGCAATCGGTTCGGTCGTTTTCGTAGGATTTGAAAACGGTATTTACGGGAGAACCGTGGAATAAATTGTCATTAAAGCGTGTTCGAGCTAGGTAATTAAAGGCACCCATGTCACCTGTGTAAGCAGACTTATTCGCGTGATTATAGGTTGAGTGCAAGGCACACAATTGCTGCAGAAAATCAAAAAAGATCGGAAACGAACCACCAAATACTCCGCAATTTAAAAGCACCTCAGACGCAAACCGTTCCTCATAGACGCTATAATCGGAAATTTGCCCGCGAAGGTGTTCCGCATGCGCCAGCATCCAGTCATTATGTAAGGTTTTAGGCTCATCCCCGCAGAAAAGGGCATCTGTATTAGCGGTAAATAAAGGATGATTGAAGGGGTTTTGGGCCAAAGTCACATCCGATACATCTGTCACAAAAACACCCTGAACATCCGTAATCGTAGCTAGATAATCGCGATAAACAAAATAACGGTAGACATTCGGATTATACTGGGGATTATAGCGGATTCGTTCGAAGGAAATGTACTCATTCTCATAACGCGCACAGGTCTGGTCGGAAAAACTATTGTGAAAAATGACGCCTTTCAGTTTCATTGCAGCCACTGATTCCGCCCATTCTCGAACGAGTTCGTAGGAATCATCTGCTAACGTCATATTCCGATTCACATCATACACTCCCGTTATGTGACACGCTAATACAAGATGCTGCATGTTTAATTAGCGTTCAAAAGGAGTTCTTGCTTCAATAAGGCACAGGTACTGTTCGGATTATTGCGGTAGTAGATGTAGGATCTTTGGAATACCTTCTTGGTTTTAAACTCAATCTCAGCGCGCTCAAAAAAAGCTGAATCTGCCGCAAAACCACCTTTAAAGTCAATGCTTTTAAATACTTTTTGATGGCCAAATAAAGTCCCAAAAAGCACCGCATCATCCAAGTGAATGGGCTTACTTAAATCATTTTTATCAGGAACATAATAATCTTCCACCGTGTCCACCACCGTTTCTGCGGTAGAACAAATCAAATCCACGTTTTCAATCTCCTGTAAACAAGTGCTTAAATGGTAGGGCTTGTACTCATCATCACTATCTAAGATGGTGATAAAATCCCCTACACTGATTAATACTCCCCGATTGATGGATTCCGCCTGACCGCGGTTACTATGGCGAATATAGATGATTTTTTCTTCGTGAGCCTCCACATATTCTAGCAAGGCTTTGCGGTCATTCCCCTTACTCCCATCGTCGATGATGATCAACTCGAAATCCTGAAAATCTTGCTGTAAAACAGAATCAATGGCTCTTTTGGTTAATTGAAAGTCCGTATTGTAAACGGCCATCAACACCGATATTTTAACATTCTTAGGCATGACCTACTTATAAGTTGCGCCAAAATAGGCCTTAACGGAGGCAAATGTAGTCAATTATAAAATAGCAAATTGTCATGTTCTATTAAATATCAGTTTGATCAATTGACATTTCCTTTAGATAAAAACTAGGATTCACTCCTACATATTTTTTGAAGGCAGCATAGAATGTCGATCGATTAGCGAAACCACTTTGGTACATATACGTTTCTAATGTATACTGATCAAAGGAATCACGTTGTAATAGAAAATTGTGTATACGAAGTCGATTAATGTATTCTGCGAAAGAAATACCATAGTATTTTTTAATCAGCTTCGATAATTTAGTGGCCTGTATATTCATCGATTTAGCCATGGCAGCTAAGTCAAAATCGGACTCTAAATAAGCCTTGTCCTTTTTCAGCTGAATATCAAATTTTATTGCATCCTTATCTGACTGCATTTCTAACAGAAGCTCAGGTTTAATTTCATCGATAGAAGGTGTCCCCTTTTTTTTAGGCACAATGCAGCCATCCATATTTTCCTGCACATTAGGCGTGGTAATAAAATAGGTGAAAAGTGAAATCCCAATCACACATTTGATGAATTGAGACGGAGGATCGAAGGAATTATTGAAAAACAAATTGAGGTACTGGTAGAATTGAAGTAAAAAATAAATCGTAACTGCTCCACTCAATAAATTCAGCCAATTCATCGATTGTCTATTGATATAGGCATATTGTGCCCCCATTTTTTGTTTTGTTTTCCAAATTAAAAACAAGCAAATCAATCCGTAAACGATACCAAAAACGATGGAAACTGGTTGTACAAATCCGGCTGGAATCCAGCCCATGGGAGTGGATATGAAGTACTTATTTTGGGCATAATATTGGTCTAAAATGGCAGTCTTTTCCGCCACAGATAAAAACAAATCTGGCGCAACTCCAATGGTCAGCAATATAGGAAATAGAAAATGTAGGTATAATTTAGCCTTGGTTTCCGAAACCGGCAGCAGCATGCTTCGCACATACCAATAAAGCAACACAGGTAAAAAAATCCGAATAATATTAGGCGTCCTAAGGATAAAAAGCATTTGGTAAATATGTTTTGAGGTTAATGCATAAATGTAAAATTCCAAAAACACCAATGAAAAAATAATCCATCCCAATAAATATACCTGAGGTATTCGCGGAAAGCGGACAATCAAATAACTGATGAATAAAAGGCCTATTCCACTTGTCAAAAAGGATAAATAAGGCACAAACTCAAACATAATTTTATGGTTAACTTCTGAATTATAGACAAAAATTACCTAAAAATGGACAAAATACAAGTTAAATAATCTCCCAGAATCAAGTAAAAGGTGAAAATTTGGGCTTCACCTTAAACATGATTAAGCCATGAAAAAACTAATTCTAATTTCCTCCTTTTGTTTGTTAACAGTGGCAGTCTTTGCTCAAGCCTCTACTGCTAACTTTCAGTATTACAAAGTAAAAACAGGCCAGCGAGCTGCATTTAATGAGGCATTAAAAAACCATGTAGCTAAATTCAGAAAAGCAGGCACACCTCTAGCGTGGATTGTTTTCAATCTAACTGGAGGAAGCCACCATAATGAAGTACTTGCTATTTATAACCGTGGACTTTCTTGGGAACAACGCGACGCTTTAAGCGCAACCACAGCTAACTCTGAAGCTGCAAGCGATTTCTACCTAAAGGTTTCCCCCTTTTTAGAGGGAGTAACTGGTGGCGAAATCATCACTTACAGAGCTGAATACAGCAATAGCCCCATGAAAGAGGTAACTGATAAAGTGCGTTCAAATTTTCTTACCATACGATATGCGCCAGCCCAAGAGTTTTGGGATGTTATAAAGCGCTTACCGAAGGTTTGGGATAAAGCAGGTATGAAAATCGCTACTTACACTACATCTGGACAAAACCGCTTAGTTTTCTCACGCCGCTTCCCTAATGGCTGGAAAGAATTAGATGAAATGTCTACACTAAAAACTGCTTACGACGAAGTTTATGGCAAAGGCGCCTACGAGAAGGATATGGCTATCATGCGCACCTATGTGGTAGAAAATGAAACTACCTATATGACGTTACAACCTGATTTATCTTCTAAGTAAATCTGTTTACTTCATTTTTAAAAAGGCCCTTAATGGGTCTTTTTTGTTCCCTTTTCCGATTTAGGAACAACAAAAATTTTCATATACTTCTTAGAAATAGTATGTTTAAGAAAAAAAACGATGAACAAACTCTTACTCATTGCCTTATCGATTTTTACCCTTTCTTCCTGCACGAAAAGCGGAGAAACGGTGTCTAACTACTTCACCTATCCTGACAGCTTAGAAGCTGGTGGGGTTAAAATGATTCCTATTCAAACCTCTGCCGGTACTTTTAAGGTGTGGACAAAGCGTTTTGGAAATAACCCTAAGATCAAAATCCTGTTGTTACATGGTGGTCCAGCGATGACGCACGAGTACATGGAATGTTTTGAAACTTTTTTCCAAAGAGAGGGCTTCGAATTCTACGAATACGATCAGTTAGGCTCTTATTACAGTGATCAACCGACGGATACCACTTTATGGAAAACAGAGCGTTTTGTGGAAGAGGTAGAGCAAGTACGCAAGGCGATAGGAGCAGATTCCACTAATTTTTACGTTGTCGGAAATTCATGGGGCGGCATTTTAGGCATGGAATATGCGCTGAAATACCAAAAGCATATCAAAGGTCTTGTGGTATCTAATATGGTAGCAAGTGCCCCTGAATATGGGAAGTATGCGGAGGAGGTTTTAGCGAAACAAATGGATCCAACAGTTTTAGCAGAGGTTAGAGCTATCGAGGCAAAAAAGGATTTCAATAATCCGCGCTACATGGAACTATTAATCCCTAATTTCTACCAAAAACATATTTGCCGTTTAAAAGAGTGGCCAGATGCCTTGAATCGCACCTTTAAGCACGGAAATAGTGCCGTTTATGTTCGAATGCAAGGACCGAGTGAGTTTGGGATTAGCGGACTTTTGGAGAAATGGGATATCAAAAACCGTCTGAAAGAAATGTACCTACCTACCCTCATGATAGGTGCAAAATACGATACGATGGATCCTAAAGCCATGGAAGAACAAAGCAAATTAGTCCAAAACGGTTCCTATTTATATTGTCCTAACGGCAGCCACTTAGCGATGTGGGATGACCAAAAAATCTACATGAACGGCGTCATTTCGTTCATTAAGAAGGTAAATGGGAAATAAACCTGCTTCCTATGAAACTAATTGTCTTACTCCTAAGCCTTTCTACCCTAGTAAACGCCCAAAACTTATTAAAAGACGCAATCGCCTTTCGCCTAGGCGCTTCTGTGAATCCTCGATTACTTTCTGAAAACGAAGCCTATAGAGGCATCGCTAGCAATGAATTTACAAGCATAACCGCCGAAAATCACCTGAAAATGATGCTGGTCCATCCGGCAGCCGATCGTTTTGACTTCTCGAAAGGGGATGAAATTGTGGCATTTGCTTCGGCGACTGGCAAGCGTATCCATGGGCACACTTTGGTTTGGCATAATCAGGTCCCTCAGTGGATGAAGGATTTCAAAGGCGATCAAAAAGCCTGGGAGGATCTACTAAAGCATCACATTCAAACGGTCGTTTCCCATTACAAAGGCAAGGTTTCCGGATGGGATGTCGTAAACGAATCGTTCCTCGACGACGGCAGTTTGCGTTCTTCTCTTTGGGCTGATCATATTCCCGATTATATTGCCAAAAGCTTCCAATGGGCTTACGAGGCAGATCCCAATGCCACGCTTTTTTACAATGATTACGGACAAGATGGCCATCCTAAAAAGATGCAGGCCATTCTTAACCTTGTGGCGGATCTAAAAAGCCGTCAAATTCCCATTCACGGAATCGGTTTGCAAATGCACATTAATGTAGATTCGAAGCGCACACAAATCGAGGAAGTAATTACTAAATCAGCTCAAACAGGATTAGCCATTCATTTTTCAGAGGTAGACGTAGCGGTCAATCCGAAGAATAATCCTGAATTCGTGTACGATGAGAAAGCCTCAGCCGCTCAATTGGAACTATTCAAATTACTTTTCAAATCCTTCCTAAGCATCCCGATGAAGCAACAATATGGCATCACGTTTTGGAACATTTCAGATAAGGATTCCTGGTTACGCGGTTATTTTAAGAGACCGAAAGAATTCCCTCTTTTATTTGATGAGAATTATGCCAAAAAACCAGCCTATACCGAACTTACAAAGTCTTTAAATAAGCTAAACTAAGTGGCACCTGCGCTCGAGCATTTGAATTCTCATCTTCCAGATAATAATACTTTACGGAGCTCTTTTTAGCCTGCTTCAAGATTTTTTTAACATCGATTTGACCCGAACCTAAAGGCACATCGTTTTCTGGTGAAGTCTTCACATCCAATCCCACAGGTAATCCCTTTTTCAAATCCTTCACGTGCATCAACCTAAATCGATTCGGATATTTCTTCAGATAAGCCACTGGATCTTGACCAAATTGATGTAACCAAAGGATATCAAGTTCGAAGGAAACGTAATCAGGGTTCGTATGTTGGATCAAATAGTCATACAAGGTTCCATTTTCATACGGGGTAAAATCATAACCATGGTTATGGTAACTGAATTCAATACCATTCTCCTTCAGTTTTTGACCCACTCGATTAAAGTCTTTCACAGCTGCATCTGCCTGCTGAACGGTAAATTCTCCTTTGTGCGGAATCATTCCCACACGCACAAACTCTGCACCGAGCGTCTTAGCATCTCGAATTACCGCATCTGTTTTATTTATCAAAACATCATAATAAACACCATAGCTCGTACAAATCATACCTCTAGCATCTAATAAAGCTCTCATTTCAGCGGCCGTTTTACCGAACAGATTCGAAAACTCGATATTCTGAATGCCCATCTCTTTAATGAAGTCCAAGGTACCTGGGACATCCTTACTAAAATCATTTCTAAACGTAAATGATACAACTCCTGGGGTATCTTTTAGGGTTTTACTGAAGGGGATTTGAGCAACAATTATCTGAGATAACAGGAGAAAAACGAATAGTATTAACTTTTTCATATTCAATGATTTAGATTTGAAAGTCAATTTACCTAAAATAGATAAATCAATTTAGCTTATGCAAAATAAAACAAGGTGGATAATTCAGGCAACTTTAGGCCTTATCCTCACAGGTAGCGGCCTCTCACTTGCGATCGATGCTGGTATCACTAAACTCCAAGGTGGCGATTGGTTCTATTATGGAACTGGAGCACTGGTTATTTTCAATGCAGGGCTCTGTCTGGTTATTGATGCTGCACGTTTCAAATAATTTAAACAATTATCCAATTTTATGGTTTAATTAGTACAATTTTTTATTTCAATAATTACATTGATGCCAACACTTGTATACGATATTGCGATTATAGGTGCTGGCGCCTCAGGATTACAGCTTTTATATGAGTGTACTCAAGCCGATCCGCTCCAGAAAATTCTGCTCGTAGATTCGGGAGATCGATCACAAAAAAGTTGGTGCTTTTGGGAAGATGAAAAAAAAGCCTGCTTCCCATTTTTAGTCGAAAAGTCCTGGAATAATATGACCTTTAGGACAAGTCAAGGACAAACATTAACCTCACAAATACATCCACTTCAGTATAATTACATATCCTCAGAAAGGTTTTTTGCCTATTTTTTCACCGAATTCATTCCAACGAACCCGAACATTATACTAATAAAAAACTGGGTAAAAGAAATAGAAGAAGGCGGCGATCTACATTCCATTGTTTGTGAAGATGATTCCTTTTACTATGCTAAACGAGTGGCTGATTCTAGACCTCAGAAAACAGAGGATCCTTCACTCATATTCCAACATTTTAGTGGAAAATTTATTGATTTTGAAGAGCCGATTTTGGACGATTCATCTGTAACTCTAATGGATTTCAGTTTACCTGTTTCTACTCCCGAAATGGCTGTATTTCATTACATATTGCCCTTTAGCAAAACAAAAGCACTAATTGAAACCACCGTATTCACTCAATTAGCCTATGATAAAGAGGCTTATGAGGCTATTTGGCAAAACTACATTAACACCCACTACCCTACACAAAAATTCAAAATCCTATCAACAGAAACTGGAACCATCCCAATGGGAGTTAAAACCCCCAAAAAAGAAGGCCGTGTTTTTACCATAGGAACAGCAGGTGGAAATATGAAAGCCTCCACGGGTTACGCATTTACAAGGATGCATGAGGATGCGATCCATCGAGCGCAAAACCGCAGTTCAACGGCGCCAGCTCGATTTCGTTTTTATGACAAAATGCTCTTGAAAATCATGCAAAATGAAATGATCAAGATTCCTGAAGTAATGGACCGATTGTTCACTCGAGTTACTAAAATAGAAATACTTCATTTTTTGGATGATAAAACATCCCTGAAAGACGAAATAAAATTACTTTCCCAATTAGATATCCCCCTTTTCATTAAACATCTGTTGCGATGAAAAACTATATTGGAGCCTTCGTCACTTTAATCTATCTAGCAGCCTACTTATTGTTAGGTCCTTGGTCAAGCTCCATTGATCTAATAATTTGTGGATCATTGCTTTTACTCATTGGAATACCGCACGGTGCAGGAGACCATTTAATTGCAGCAAAAATTGCCTCCAGGAAAAATCTCACCTTTCATTTAAAGCCCTTTATCATGTATTATCTGGGTATCATGCTGGCCTATGCAGCACTTTGGTACCTTTCTCCCCTGGTCTCTTTTATCATTTTCATTAGCATAAGTATATTCCATTTTGGAGATATGGAAGATGTCCATCCGGTTGAATCTTCTACTACTTGGAGTAATCTTATCAAAACAATTTGCCTCGGTTCCGGAATTTTGTCGTTCATTCTCGTTAGTCATTGGTCGGAAGTTTTAGAAATCACAACCGCGATGCAGGTAAATTTACCGAAGGATCTACCTCCTTTTTCTCTTCTAATCAGTCTATTATTACTGAGCTTTGGATTCCAAAAGAAAAATTTTCATCCCTTTTTGAATACTTTTTTTGCTTTAATTATCGGTTTTTTCCTACCGCTAATTCCGGCATTTATCTGCTATTTTTCGTGTTGCCATGCGATTACTAGTTTTGAAGGCATGCGAAAGCACCTAGAAATAGAAATAGTGGAATTGTACAAAAAACTTGCTCCGTTCTCTGTAGGTGCCTTTTTACTAGGAATTGTTTATATAAAATTGGTATCCAACAACTTACAAGTGTATCCTATTTTCATCTTTCTTTCCTTATTGACCTTCCCACATTTTATACTTATGCATAAATTAATAAAACGCCCAATTTGAACATTTTGGACATTTTTTATTTTTTTTTAAATTTTTTTTACAATATTTGAAACAATTGCCGACATCATCAGTTTAAACAGTATCACTTTAAATCCTTATTTTTTATGGAAACATTAAACATTTTATTGGATGGCAGTCTAGCTGCCGGAGATTACATCGGCTTCACCTTCTTTACAGGTTACATGTCGATGCTTGCTGCTTCGATCTTCTTCATTGTAGAGAGAGGTACAGTAAACGATAAGTGGAAAACATCTTTATTGATTTCTGCTTTGATCACCTTTATTGCGGCTGTGCATTATTTCTACATGCGCGGTGTTTGGTTAGAGACACATGAGTCTCCTACGCAATTCCGTTACATTGACTGGACGTTAACTGTTCCGTTAATGTGTATTGAGTACTTCTTGATTTTAAAGCCAGCAGGCGCTAAGACAGGAATGTTATCTCGTTTAATCTTCGGATCTGTAGTTATGCTAGTAGCAGGTTACATCGGAGAGGCAGTAGTGCCTGAGCAAAACGTAATGTGGGGAATCATTTCTACATTAGGATGGGCGCTAATCATCTATGAAATCTACATGGGTGAGGCATCTAAGTTAGCTGCAGCTTCTACTAACGCTGAGGTACAATCAGGTTTCAAAGTAATGCGTTGGTTCACATTAGTTGGTTGGGCAATCTATCCAATCGGCTACATGATGTTACCAGGTAACTTGTTATCAGGATTCGCTGGAAACATTGATTTAGCTTACAACATTGCTGATGCTGTAAATAAAATTGGTTTCGGTTTAGTTGTTTACTCTATCGCAAAAGGAGCAACAGCTGCAGAAGCGAAATAATTTATATTTCTAAAAGGAAGGGGATGGTCATCGATCATCCCCTTTTTTTATGCCAAAAAAGAACTCCACGAATTCAAACATTGAAATTTCAAATTGACTTTATAGCCTTAAATCTGTATTAATACTGGATAATTTAATATATTTAAGTTTAGATTAAACAATCTATATGAAGCTGTACTTATGGTAGGAGTAATTGATTTTGATGGCACCTTTATTAAAAATGACTATTTCAAAGAGTTGTTTTTAAAAAAAATGCTCGAAAATCCGCTATTTCTATTGAATCACTTTTGTGTCAAAAGGAAAGATCTACTTGCCTTAAAATTCGAACTATTAAAAGATTTATCTCCCGAATATGATATTGATTTTCTAATAAATCAACAGGTAAAAAAATGGATTGAAGAACATAGAAAACAGTATACTAAGTTAGTGCTTGTGAGTGCAAGCCCTGACTTTTTTATTAAAAAAATACTTTCTCAGATTACTTATTTCGATGAAATACACGGAAGTAAGGATATCAATTTAAAAGGCTATCAAAAACTCCAATTCATTCAAGAGAAATACGGTATTGATTTTGATTATGTAGGGGATTCCAATGCGGATATTCCCATTTTTATGAATTGTAAGAATGCATTTAAAATAACCCATAAAGGAATTATACATGTCTCTTAATTTGAACTACTTTACGTTATTAAGACCTAAACATTGGTTGAAGAATGTATTAATTGGGCTTCCTCTTTTATTATCAAATCAATTTACTGCTAGTTCATTACTCCATTTCTTAAGTGGATTTATAGCCTTTTCTGCCCTAGCTTCAGGAGGTTATATCTTGAATGACATTCGTGATGTAGAAAAAGACCGTGTTCATCAGAAGAAAAAATTTAGACCAATTGCTGCAGGCTCAGTCGATGTAGCTAATGCCTTTTATCTTGCTGTTTTACTCATTCTACTTTCCTTTCTTATTAGTTATACGTTAGGGCTAAATACCTTCTTTATAGCAATTTTATACTTTGCCGTTAACTACTTGTATTCGCTATACGGCAAGGAAATTAGATTTTTTGATATTTTATTATTGAGTAGTTTTTACATCATCCGAATTTTTTATGGAGCGGCTATCAATGGAGTTACCTTGACAGGATGGTTTATGGCTACCATCACTTTTGCCGTACTCTCCTTGTCCGTTAACAAGCGATTCATGGAATGCAAAAATTCAAGTTTTGATAAAATTCCTGGCAGAGGTTACATAAAAAACGATCAATATTTTTTGCAAATTCTGATGATTAACTTGACCATTGGAGCAATGGTATTGTTAAACATTCATGCCTATTTCGTATTATTGATTAGCTCTCCCATTTTCTTTGTTTTAATTAATCTTTCTACCAGTTACATCGCCCTGCTATATTTTGATGACACTTCCAATAAATCAGAAGATCCAGTAGAAAGAATTCTAAATAGTAAAAGTTTATTAGTTACCCTATGTATTATACTATTTGTCTATGTATATGAAATTCTAATGAAAGGCAAATGAGACAAAAAGTAACCAATTGGGGGCTTTACCCACAGATAATAAGTAACAATTTCACTCCAACAACCTATGAGGAAGTTTGTGAAATTATACGAGAACAGCCTTGCCTGATCGCTAGAGGGAATGGCAGATGTTATGGTGACGCATCCCTATCAAATACCATTATATCAACACTTGGACTCGATAAAATCCTTGAATTTGATGAGAAAAAAGGCACTTTACGTTGTCAAGCTGGTGTCCTTTTATCTACCATACTTGACTTCGTTGTTCCCAAGGGCTACTTCTTGCCTGTAACACCAGGGACAAAATTCATTACAATTGGGGGTGCTTTTTCATCCGATATTCACGGTAAAAATCACCATATCGATGGTGTATTTAGTGACCATTGCCATTACATTAAACTAGCAAATCAAGAGGGCCAAATCTTAACGCTAAGTCCAACAGATGACCTGTTTTATAAAACGGCAGGAGGCTTAGGTCTTACTGGTGTCATCTTGGAGATTGAATTTAGTCTTAAAAAAATAGAGTCTTCTTATATCAAACAAACATCCATTAGGGCAAATAACTTAACGGAGATTTTCAATTTATTTGAAAAACACAAGGACAAAACCTATTCTGTCGCATGGATTGACTGTTTAGCAAGAAATGAAAATGTAGGCCGCTCTGTATTAATTTTAGGAGAACACGCAAAGCAAAGCGAGGTTAAAAATACCAAAGAACTGTTAAAATTACACAGTCATCCCTTTCTAAATGTTCCGCTATTTTTCCCAGGGTGGGTATTAAATTCGATGTTCATTCGGATTTTCAATTTTCTATATTTCAATAAACCCTCCTCACAAACCATAGATGCCATTGCACATTATGATCAATTTTTTTATCCCTTAGATAAAATCAACAATTGGAATAAAATTTATGGTAAAAAAGGGTTCGTTCAATATCAATTTGTTATCCCTAAAGAGAAATCATTTGAAGGGGTAAGCGCCATTTTGAATATCCTATCTAAAAATAAACTAGGATCATTCTTAGCCGTATTGAAATTATTTGGCAAGTCACATGATAATAGGTATTTAGAATTTCCCATTGAAGGATATACCCTAGCACTTGACATAAAAATTGAGGATTCTATTTGGCAAATTTTAGATGAATTAGATGAAATAGTTACAAATCTAGGCGGCAAAATATATATGACTAAAGATGCCAGGATATCTAAATCTATATTTGAGAAACAATATCCTAATCGCTTAGCACCTAACCCAAAATTCATTTCACACCAATCCATTCGTTTAAATCAACATATGAAAGAAGTCTTTTTAATTATAGGTGCCAATAGTGATATCGCAAAAAAAACTGCTTTGCTTTATTTGAAAAAAAATAGCCATGCACATTTATACCTAACCGTAAGAGACAAAAAATCGATTACTGACTTTATTACTGAAAATAATATTCAAGATCGTTGTGATATATTCACTTATGA
This sequence comes from Aquirufa sp., assembly GCA_044353355.1. GTDB lineage: Bacteria > Bacteroidota > Bacteroidia > Cytophagales > Spirosomataceae > Aquirufa. The sequence goes on along the minus strand of JBILCC010000007.1, from coordinate 8,236 downwards.
TGTGACAGATATTCACTCCGCAAAGGCTTTTGTTGAAAACCTTCCAGCTAAACCTAAATGGATTATGTATTCTGCTGGCGTTTTATATACCAATGAAGAATGCATGTCTTCGACAGAAAAATGGAATAACAACCTGCAAGTTAATTTTAATGGACCTGTTGCGATTTTGAATGAATTAGTACAGAATAATAACCCATATCTAGAAAGAATCATCGGAATGAGTTCCATTGCAGCGCTGAGAGGAAGAAAATCAAATTTTGTCTACGGGGCTGCTAAGAGTGGATTTCATCAATATTTGTTCGGATTAAGACAATCTTTAAAAGACAGAGGAATCGTCGTACAAGCCATTACACCAGGTGTTGTGGATACAAAAATGACCGCAAATCTAGCAAAACCAACAATAACGGTGAGCCCAGATTTAGTGGCTCAAGGTATTATGGAAAATCAAAAGCAATTTGAAGTTTACCCAAATTTTATTTGGAAAATAATAGCTTTGATTGTCAAATGGTCGCCTGAATTTGTTGTTAGTAAACTATAAAACCTCTATTCCACCATGAAGAAAATAGGTTTAGAAAAAATAGTAAAATACCTATTGCCGGTACTACTATTATTGACAATTGCTACATATTATCATAGAATTCCAAGTGGAGATGACGCTTGGTTTGCTGAGCAATCACTTTGGCTTGCGAAAGAGGGGATAGTTCGATCCAATTTTTTTAGTGGTTTATTGAAATGGGATGTTCAAATTTTTGTCTACCACAAACTTTTTATTTGGATTGGTGCGCTCATATACAAGTTAGCTGGGGTTTCACTCGTTGCCTCTAAATCCATAAGCCTCTTCTCCATCGTCATATTTATTTTTCTTTTGCTCCAGTACATCCGACAAAGAAATCTTAGTAAGGAAGCTACTACCTGGGCTCTCTTTTTAGTGTTAGGAAATATCTCTATTGTGACGATGAGCTTTGAAAATAGACCAGAAATACTTCAGATGACCCTAGGATTTAGTTCCTTTCTGTGCTTAAATAAACCCAATAAATACAGAGCTGTCCTAGGAGGTATACTAGCTGGACTTGCTATGTTAACACATTTGAATGGATTAATTTTTATAGCCTCGGGTTTTATTCTTTTAGTAACAACGAGAAGATTTAATGAGATTATTTATTTCACATTAGCAAGTGTAGTGACCTCTGGTCTATATTTTTACGATATAATAACCACTCATAATTTTGACCTTTGGCTTTATCAATTAACGAAAGACCCAGCAGTTATGCATTCGCTAGGTCTACAACACAAATTGCTTGTATTGGTCAAGTTTCCGCTTATTTTCGTAGGCTCATTTAAAGTGATTGGAATCACACTTATTCTATTATCCTTGCTCTATTTTGGTTCTACTAAAATCAAATATCTACCCAGAAATTTAACGATCTATTTAATTACAAGTATCTGTACTTTTTGGTTATTGACTAAAAGTATTACCGGGTTTTACCAACTACTCTTCCTGCCTTATATGATATTAGTGGTTATAGAGCTAATACATTTAATAGACAAAGAAGCGATCATAAATAAAGTCATTTTGTTTACTTTTTTCTTTTATACGGTGATTTGTCTTTTTGGCCAAATTCAACTTCTAAATGAAAATCATAAAGAAGAATATCTTCCAGAAAAATATGCCAAAATTTGCAAATCAATCCCTCCTGGATCAAATGGAATCGTTCCATTAACCTTCTTCTTTAATGAGTATGAGAAGTATGCTAAATTGTATTGTTTAGAAAATTATTGGCCGGTAAATGTGTATGGAGAATCACATAGTTTGGATGATTTAGGGAAATTTGCGCTAAAAAATAAGGCTGATTTCATTTTAATAAACAAAAAAAATATGACTAGGAAAGTTGAATTAAATGCTCGATCAAAAATCCCTCAATATAAGTTGACTTATTTTGATAATACAGTATACCTCTTTATTAAAACTGCCGGTGTCCAGTAAGACAGCATATAAATAGACTTACTAAACCTATAAACCTATGAAAAAATTCATCCTATTATTGCTCTCGTTGTTTACTTACAGCGCAGTAGCAAAACCATCCGGCACCTACAAAATCGTCGTCGAAGGATTCGACTGGGGGGCAGGTGTAAACAAAGTCATTTTGTCCCTAGACGACACTACTTCTAAAGTGAATGCGGCAGAATATACCGTTTATGCTAGCCGAAAATTGAGCACTGGTCCGATTTCAGACCAAGATAATAAGCGAGATATTGTAATCGCCTATGTTTCGGATGAAAAAGGAGAAAAGGTGAAGACAGGTAAAAACATCACGCTTGTTTTATCGGTAGGACCTCAGCTACCTATTAGCTCCCCTTTTCAATACTTAAGAAGTAAAGGGAATGTTTGGGTTGATTATTCCTTAACGATTGTACAGCCTAAAACGGGAAATGTATGGGATACGTCAACGGGCAAAATTATGCCTATGATTGATCAATTCGACTTGACTGGCAAATACACCTACAGTGAAAAATTAACGATGTCCTACGCGAGCTTTACACCTAAAGTAAAGAAGGACAAAGCACCTTTAATCATCTGGCTTCATGGTGGTGGTGAAGGTGGGACGGACCCTACAGTCCCTCTTTTGGGAAATAAAGCAGCAAACTACGCCGCAGAAGGTATTCAATCCATTTTTGAAGGAGCCTATGTTTTATCTCCACAGTGTCCAGGTGCCTGGATGCACAATGCACAAGGAGTGGGAACGCAAGGAAAAGATAACGACATCTACAATGAAGGTTTAATGGCCTTAATTAAGGATTATGTCAAAGCAAATCCAGGCATCGACCCTAGCCGCATTTATGTGGGAGGTTGTTCAAATGGAGGCTACATGGCCTTGAAATTGATCTTCTTACATCCTGATTATTTTGCAGCGGGCTACATTAGCGCTTTGGCCTATAAATCGGAATACATCCCTGAAAGTGATATTCAAAAGATTAAGAATGTGCCTATTTGGTTCGTGCATTCTAAAGATGATAGAACCACCATCCCTGACATTACGGTTGTGCCTGTATTTGACCGTTTACGCAAGGCAGGTGCTAAAAATGTACACTTCACGTATTACGATCACGTGAATGACATCACTAATTTCTATGGTGGTAAAAGTTTCGAATACAATGGCCACTGGTCGTGGGTTTATCTCCACGAAAACCTTCCAAGAACAGACCTGGATGGTTCTCCTGTTCGCATAAATGGAAAGCCTGTCACCATCATGGAATGGATGGCGGCGCAGAAAAAAGGGAAATAATCGAAAAAATATGAAACTTACTAAACTACTTCTCGTTCTCTTCAGCCTTCTATTTGTAGGCGAAATCAGTGCGCAAGCACCTAAAATCGTTGCCGGGATCAATCTAGACCGAGTTAAACGATTAGAAAAATTTGTTCAATCTGAAATGGAAAAAGGGAATATTCCCGGCGCGGTAACGATGATCATTCACAATGGCCAGGTGGTACATCAAGGGGCTTTAGGATATAAAAATGTAGCCACAAAAACACCCATGACGACGGATGACTTATTCTATATCCAGTCAATGACGAAGCCCATCATATCTACTGCATTTATGATGCTATATGAAGAAGGGTATTTTAAATTAAGCGATCCGGTTTCGAAATACTTACCCGAATTTAAAAATATGCGCGTCGCACGAAGCATACATAATGATGCAAATGCACCTACAGATTCGTTAAAGTCGCAAATCACCATCACCCAATTATTAAGTCATAGCGGGGGATTGACGCACGGTTTAGAGCAAAATCCTGTCCAGAATAGATTCAGAAATGCCTATTTCAATCCAGGTTTCAAAACGATTCAAGAGCGCGTAGCTATTATGACCAAATTTCCTTTATTGGCTCAACCAGGAACGGAATGGAACTATAGCGCAGGCCCTGACGTGCTTTGCGTTTTGATAGAAAAATTCACTGGAATGAGTGTGAATGATTTTTTGAAGTCCCGCTTATTTGAGCCTTTAGAGATGAAACATACCGGGTATAATGTACCTAAAGAAGAACAATCTAAAATTGTTTCTTTGCATACGAAGGGTAAAAATGGATCGATTTCTGTAGCAGCGAATCAGCCTCCTTTTGAAAACGTTACAGTTTGGAGTGGCGTGAATGGCTTGTTTTCTACGGCTGCAGATTATGCCATTTTTTGCCAAATGATGCTTGCAGGAGGAACCTATAAAGGAAAGCAATACTTAAGCCGCAAGACGGTGGAATTAATGACCTCTAATCACACAGGTGATTTATTCCAAACTCCAGGAACCGAATGGGGCCTAGGCTTCGCGGTAGTAACCGATGGACCAGCGACGAAAACGCCAGCATCAAAAGGATTGTTCTATTGGGGTGGAGCAAATAACACGCATTTCTTTATCGATCCAAAAGAGAAGTTAATCGCCTTATTTATGACTCAAGAGAGTAATTTCACTTGGGAATACCATACTAGTTTACGCCAAATGGTCTACCAGACTTTGGCAGATTAAATAAAGAAAGCCGGGCATCACAACCCGGCTTTTTTTATAGCAATATTACGGCACTATTTCACGGTGCCTTTTTACGGTGCAGGAAATCCTGATTTCGCTAAATCGGTAAACAGCTTTTCGACCTTAGTAACACCCGCAGCATCATTTATATCGAAGTAACGGTAGGTCTCTAAATCGGTTTTGTGAATCGCGCCTTCTTGAATAGCCCCCTGAGATTTATACACTGAGATCACCCAGTCAGCTACGATTTTATAACTTAACTTATCGTTCTCCTTAAATCGGAAGGCGCGGTTCAACGTAAATGTGGGTGTTCCTGGCTTTATTTTTGTCTCCGGAAATCCAGCTAATTCGGTAAATTCGACTGGTTTAGCATTGAGATTCATGGGACTACCTGCGATGATAATAGGCTTCTTAGGCCCTTTGAAACGCTGCACTGCTCTTAGACCCATTAATACCGCTGTTTTATGATGACCGTGTTGACCAGCATGAGGCAACATGGTGATGACAAAATCATAGTTTTGGTCTTTTAATAGATTGTCCATTCGGCTTTGTACATGGGGAATATTCCAGTTTTTACCCGAAATATAGGGTGTTGGATCCGTCGTATACCAGTCATCAGGTTGTTCCATAAAATAGATATTCCGCATACCCATTATCTTTGCAGCATCCAGAATCTCTTGTTTACGAATTAAAGGCAGGTGGTTTCTAGCGGTGACTGAATCCGTTAAATTTAATCCATAATACATGGCCCCTAATTGTGAATCCGCAAATCCGCCGCCCCCATCTGTCATCACCGCCATGTCCACGGTTCCTTTTAACTCATGGGTGATTTTAAATACGCTAACAGAGAAACCCGTTTCATCATCTGGGTGTGCTGTTACGACTAATACCTTAGGGCCTTGTGCGGAAACTTGAAAAAATGCGACGCATAAAAAGCTGTAAATGAAGGCTTTAATAAATTGATTTTTCATAGTTAGGAGGTTTATATTTTGACAATAATAGAAAAAATTATGCATTCGACAAATTGTCTTATTTTTGTGTATGAGTAGAACGCACTGGATCAAAGACGCAGAGATCGAATGGGAAATCCTAGATGAGTATTGCAAACGCAAAATCATGGCCTATACTGATGGACTCATGATCGTGAAGGTGCATTTCAAAAAAGGAGGAGTGGGAGCGATTCACCAGCATATCCATACACAGGCTTCGTATGTGGAAAGTGGCGTATTTGAGGTGATCATAGGTGATGAAAAAAAGATCCTGAAACAAGGTGACGTTTTCTTTATTCCTCCCTCCATAGACCATGGGGTTGTGGCGCTTGAAGAAGGCGTTTTAGTAGACTCATTTAATCCCCTACGCGCAGATTTTATCCAATGAAAATAATCGTCATAGGTGGTGGGGCCGCTGGATTTTTTGCGGCCATTTCTGCTAAAGAACATAATCCTGATGCAGAAATAACCATCCTAGAGAAAACATCTAAGTTTTTAGGCAAGGTTAAAATATCCGGAGGTGGTCGGTGCAATGTCACTAATGCCACCTTTAATTCCCGTTTGCTATCAGAGAATTATCCTCGTGGAGAGAAGTTCCTTCGGAAAGCTTTTGAGGTATTTAATGCCTCCTCTATGGTCGAATGGCTAGAGAGCCGAGGTGTGGCCTTAAAAACCTATCCCGATAACTGCATTTTCCCCCTTTCAAACGATTCCCAAACCATTATCGACTGCTTTATGTCTGAAGCTAGGCGTTTGCACATCAATCTGCACAGCAGTCAATCGGTAGATGAGATAAAGCCCACGCAGAAAGGCTTTCGCATCCATTGCCGGGATACGGAATACGACGCAGATCGCGTGATTGTAACGACTGGTGGTCAGCCTAAGATGTCTGGATTACATTGGTTAGCTGACATAGGCCATGAAATCATTCCCCCGGTCCCTTCCCTATTTACGTTCAATATGCCACAGGAACCTATAAGGGATTTGATGGGTATCGTGGTAGAGAAGGCTCGGGTACGTATTGAGGGCCAAAAACTGATAGGCAAAGGACCTCTGTTAGTCACACACTGGGGAATGAGTGGTCCTGCGATTTTGCAGTTATCGGCTTGGGGAGCCCGAATTTTGGCAGAAAAAGAATACCAATGTGCCATCCTCGTGAACTGGCTAGATGATACGAAAGAAGAGGAATTGAGAGCTCAAATCAGCCACACCATAAATGAGCATGGGGCCAAAATGATGGCTAATTTGAATCCCTTTGCGATGCCGAATCGACTTTGGGCTTATCTGCTCGAAAAAAATGAAATCAAGAGCAGCCTTCGCTGGAATGAATTAGGTGGCAAGGCGCTCAATAAATTGATCAATACCTTGATTAACGACCGCTATGTCGTGCAGGGAAAAACTACCTTTAAAGAAGAATTTGTTACTGCAGGTGGAGTAGACTTACAGGACATCAGCGTCCAAACCATGGAAAGCAAAAAATGTCCAGGACTCTTCTTTGCTGGAGAAATCATGGACATCGATGGCATCACCGGCGGATTCAATTTTCAATCTGCGTGGACTACCGGATTTATTGCCGGAAAAAGTGCTAGCTCGCCAGCATCTCTCGAATAATCTTTAAGTGATGTTCCGTGTGAATAAACAAAAACGGGATTGTTTCCTTCTTTTTCAAATCCCCAAAAAACGGATGCGTAAAGTAATGACCTGCCCCTATTTGCTCTAATTCCACTAAACGTTGACGGCATAGTGCAATATGAGCCTGCAAAGTATCCTGCGTGATTTCGCCTGGTGTCACTAATTTAGGCGCGCCCACTTTTCCTCTAGGGATAACACCGCGCCAAAAAACCACGTATTTTAAAGGCTTAAATTGCCATTTGTAAGCTGCAGGATCAGATCTCTTCACCCCTTCGATGACCGAGCTGATGACAAGCAAATCGTGCTCAATTTGCCAGCCTACAGTGGAGGCTGAAATGGCATCATTCCTCACTTCAAGTTGCGGAATGTAGCTTTCTAATTCGTCTAATTGCTTACGTAGTTTTTGCATACGGCAAGTTATCAATTTTATCGGTTTTGTAATAACCTGAGGTTCCTAAGGAGGTTAAGATACCGGTTTTGGCCAAATCCAAAAAGCCATCCTCCTCCTGAATTCCAGCCGGCACATAGGCTTCTTGCAATGATCCGATCACTAGAAAGGTGTTATTCAATTCAATAGGCATAACTTGCTCGAATTTCAACACATATTGTACGGGAGATTCCGCCACGAAGGGCGCGATACATCCTTTGCGGAATTCCTCCGTCAAGCCTGTCATCTCGAATTCCGAAACCCCATCCGGGTATTTTGCACTCGTCTGGTGTGCTTGCTTGTACATCGATTCCGTCACTAAATTCACGGTGTAAAAATCAGTTTCTTGGATATTTTGGATAGTATGCGGTGCAGCAGACAAAGGACGATTAATAAACCCGATCAAAGCAGGATCCGCTCCTAAATGAACTATGTTACTAAACACGGCGAGATTAGAAATGCCTTTACCATTCACCGTCCCGATCAGTGATAAGCTCTTAAATCCACTCAAAGAGTTGATAAAGTTAGCGCGATCAAAGCGGTCCCAAGTTTGGAGTTCAGAAAGTGAAAAATGTTTGCTCATAAAAGTAGAAGTGACTTAAATCACTTTTTGTGGTTTAAAGATAGGCTACATTTGACTAAACAAATAATAACACCATGAAAACGCAAGAGA
>JBILCC010000155.1:0-3721 GCA_044353355.1 Aquirufa sp. | reverse complement strand
ACCAGACGAATTTAATACGATATTAACAGAGTGGTTAAATCAAAACCCCGTCTAATATGTTAATGCTATCACACCTAAATTACGATTTACCGGTGTTGCGGATGACAGATTCAGTGGCGAAATCACTGAAGACGCTTCGTATCCAAGGTGTAAATGCGTTAGCAGTAGTAGAAAATAAAGACTTCATTGGCCTAGTATCCTCTGAAGTATTAAGTCAGGCTTTATCACCAGAACAATCCCTTTCAGACCTAAGAACTCATTTTTCCACCTTCCGTATGGAAGAGGAAGAGGATGTATTAGCTAGTCTACCTTGGTTTATTGAACCCCGCCTAGATCTAATAGCCATCACGAATGCAGAAGGATTATTTAGAGGTTATTTGACCAAAAATGCAGTTGGAAATCTCTTATTAAATTCAGGCGTTGAAAATAAAAATGGCGGCATAATCCGCATTCCTTTTCAAGCATCACGAGACAGTTTGAGCACAATTATTCGTATTATCGAAGAAGAAAATGGCTTCGTAGTGCGCAGTTTTTTTCAAGAGCCTAATGTGGTGCTTCAAATACAAACGGAGACTTTTGGCAAGATTATTTCCAATCTAGAAAGACATGGTATATTTATCGAGAAGGCCTTTGTTTTTGGGGAGCAATTAGAGGTAGATCAAGATCGCTTCGATCATTTAATGCGCTTTATCGACTTATAATGAGTGTAAAATTAGCCATTCACGGGAAAACATTTTCGGCTGAGACTAAGCCCATGATGGAAAAAATGTGGACGGATATTTGTGCCAAAAATTGCCAACCCATCCTCTCCGATTTCTTCAAAAATCACCTCCTAGAACACGGTTTCTCGGTGGCGGATGTACCCAGCTATTCCACTGAAAAAGGGTTAGAGTCTGCGGATATGGCTTGGAGTATTGGTGGCGATGGAACACTGTTAGAAACATTAACTCAAATAGGTGCAAAAGAAATTCCCATCCTAGGTATCAATACCGGTCGATTGGGCTTTTTAGCAACTTTATCCCCTCCTGAAATTAGCGCAGCATTAGACACCGTTTTGCAGGGAAATTACCGCATCGAAAACAGGAGTCTAGTTTCTGTTGAATCTGAAATCGACTTTTTTGATGGTAAAGGTTTTGGCCTAAATGAAGTAGGAATTATGAAAACCGATACGTCTTCGATGATCACCATCAAGGCATTCGTAGATGGGAACTATTTAAACTCCTATTGGGCAGATGGCCTCATCGTTTCCACTGCCACAGGATCCACTGGTTATTCGCTAGCAGTGGGTGGTCCTTTAGTCATTCCAAGTTCCGATATTTTCATCATTGCACCCATGAGCCCGCACAATTTAAATGTGCGTCCGCTCCTCGTTTCTAGTTCCGCTGTCTTATCATTTGAAGTAAGTTCTAGAAGCAAAAACTTCCTTATCTCACTTGACTCTCGCTCTAAAGTCATCGATAGTCACTTCAAAATTGAAGTCAAAAAGGCACCATTCTCAGCGAAATTGATTAAAATTCCAGGGGATGATTTCTTGCAGACGTTGAGGAGTAAGTTGAATTGGGGGCTAGATGTTAGAAATTAAAAAAGAGCTTAAGCTCTTTTTTAATTTCTAACATCTAAAGAATAAAGCATAGAGCACAAAGAATAAAGATATTGCAGAAACACCTTTCATTAATCCATCCCCGCAGGGGATTCCATCTCTATTCTTTATGCTTTATGCTCTATGCTTTACAATAAACGCTTCAGTTCATTAAGCTTAAGCAACGCCTCAATCGGCGACAACGAATTCACATCCAATTCCTTTAATTGATCCTCGATTTTTTGAAGGCCTTCCGGAATTTCCGCGCCAAAAAGACTCATCTGGTAGTTAGCCTTCGGCATCTCTTTTAGCTTATCGATGTTATCTTCTAAAACATGATCTTTCTCCAGGTTTTGGAGAATTTCATGTGCGCGCAAGACGAGAGATGTGGGCATTCCAGCTAGTTGAGCCACGTGAATACCAAAACTATGGGCACTTCCTCCCGGCAATAATTTGCGCAAGAAAATGATTTTATTCCCCACTTCCTTCACGGAAACGTGGAAGTTTTGGATGCGCGGGAAGTCCTGAGTTAATTCGTTTAATTCGTGGTAGTGGGTGGCAAATAAGGTTTTGGCCTTATAAGATGGATGATTATGCAAGTGTTCTGCGATCGCCCAAGCCATCGAAACGCCATCGTAGGTCGACGTACCTCGTCCGATTTCATCTAATAAAACGAGAGAGCGAGACGATAAATTATTCAGAATCGCTGCCGTTTCCGTCATCTCAACCATAAAGGTAGACTCGCCTTTAGACAAGTTATCTGAAGCACCCACGCGAGTGAAAACTTTGTCCACTAAACCCAAAGTCGCGGATTCAGCTGGAACATAAGACCCCATCTGAGCGAGCAATACGATCAAGGCGGTTTGACGTAATAGAGCCGATTTACCAGCCATATTGGGACCGGTAATCATCATTATCTGTTGCGTTTTATCGTCTAAATAGATATCGTTTGGTATATAATTTTCGCCTGCGGGCAACTGTTTTTCGATTACGGGATGGCGCCCACCCTTGATATCTATAACTTCTGTTTCGTTCAACGATGGACGAACATAGTTGTTCTTCTTCGCAACAGTAGCAAACGATGCTAAAACATCCAATGTGGCGACTCCTAATGCATTCTGTTGAATCTGAGTTATATAGCTTAACGTTTCCTGGACTAATTCTTGGAATAGTCGGAATTCAATGACAGATATTTTATCCTCCGCACTCAGAATTTTCTCCTCATAAATCTTTAACTCTTCTGTGATATAACGCTCCGCATTCACTAAAGTCTGCTTGCGAATCCACTCAGGTGGTACGCGGTCTTTGTGCGCGTTTGTGACTTCTAAATAATAGCCAAAAACCTTATTATAAGAGACCTTTAATGAGGTAATTCCGGTGCGCTCAATTTCACGCTTTTGGATATCAGCTAAGAAGTTCTTGCCCGAACTAGAAAGCCCGTGCAATTCATCTAATTCAGCTAAATAGCCACTATTAATCATTCCTCCCTGATGCATTAACACCGGTGGATCTTCGCGTAAAATGGTGTCAATTTTATCGACTAATTCTGCGCACGTATCTAGGCTATTCGCCAAACCTGAAAGGCTCGGCGACGTAGACGCTGACAACAAGGATTTAATCGCTGGAATCTGCTGCAATGCTTTCTTCAAGGCATTTAATTCCCGGGGATTAATGCGGCCTGCGGCGACTTTGGAAATCATCCGCTCCACATCCCCTATCGGTTTTAATAATTCCGAAACCTGATCCAATAAAGTATCCGAGGCAAGTAAACCCGCCACTCCCTCTTGGCGTTGTTCAATCGTTTTTAATTCTTTCAATGGCAACACAAGCCATTTGCGAAGTAAACGACCACCCATTGCCGTCAACGTTTGGTCGATGAGAGCAATTAATGGAACTCCACCCTCGTGAGTCGGATGAATTAATTCTAGATTTCGGATGGTAAACCGATCTAACCAAACGTATTTATCCTCCTCAATGCGCTGAATCGAAGAAATATGACCGATAGCGCGGTGTTCTGTTTCAGCTAAATAATGTAAAATAACCCCGGCTGAAATGATGCCAAGTGGACTATTTTCGATCCCAAAACCCTTCAGATTTTTGGTCTTAAATTGTTGCGTTAAGAGCGGATAGGTGAATTCGTGG
>JBILCC010000044.1:0-12217 GCA_044353355.1 Aquirufa sp. | reverse complement strand
GCTTTGGAAACTCTTCAATAATATTTTTCTGGTGCTTCGGATCAGACAAGGACGCCAAGGTATTCTCATAAATTCCGTGCAAACGCGATCCCTTTTTCAGCGTTTTAATCGTTTCAAAAGGATCTTCCGCCTTAAAATGAACCGGCGAACCATCCGAAAGAAATCCTTCCACTTCTAACACGTGATCCCTAGTGGAACCATATACTACCGAATTAGACCCACAGGAATTATTCCCCACCATTCCTCCAATCATGGCACGATTTGCCGTAGACGTTTCAGGACCAAAAAACAAACCGTGTTTCTTCAACTCCACATTCAACACATCCCGCACTACCCCTGGTTCTACCCAAACATAGGATTCGGCCACGTTAACTTCTAAAATCCGGCTGAAGAACTTGGACACATCTACCACTAAGGCCTTGCCCACCACTTGACCAGCCAGTGAGGTTCCAGCTGTACGCGGAATCAAAGGAATAGAATGCAAATCTGCAAATCGAATGATTTTCTCTAAATCAGCTTTTGTCTCCGGAATCACCACCCCTAAAGGCATCTCCCGATAGGCTGACGCATCCGTTGCATATAAGGTCTTCATCACGGTATCCGTGTGAAGCGAACCTTGCAAGGTGCTGCCTAAAGTAGATAGAAGAGATTCAGAGATTTGCGTCGCCATGATTTATTTCTTAAACTGCAATTTACACAAAGCACTGATTAGTAACAATTGAGCCAGAATATATGTACTCATTACCACGGTAGATATCCCGGGAAAAGAATAATAAAACTTTCCATAAGCCAAAACACTATCCGAAACCACAAAGAAAAATGCCCCCAATACAATCGTCTGATTCCTTAGGCGAATCGCAAAGTACAGCATCGATCCTAGCGCAAACGCATACAAGGTCACCGGAATCTTCATTCCATCTGCTAAATAGGGGTTTAAAAAGGCTAAAAACGAGAATACGTAAATAAATACCCCAACTAAAGGCTTTCGTGCATAAACAGGTACCCAGGCCTCCTCGGATGCTTGTTTAGCAAAAAGACGAATGTAACTCCCTTGCATTATCAAAAAAGAGCCTAAACCTAGCTGAAAATACAAGGGACTGTCTCCTGGGAGCATCAAAAACACATCCCCTAGCAAAGCAAATAGCGCCGTAAAGAACAGCGCCGGCCTCGGATTTTCTAATGCAATATGCCCCATCAATAAAATCAAAAGCAAAGGCTTCGTTACCATTCGAACCTCAGGATAAGATGCCAATAGTAACGGGGACAATAGCTCAATGACCGCATCAAGCATGAACAATTTAATAAATATGTTTTTCATCCGTATCTTTTTAAAAAGCAAAAAGTCACTCAACAGTAAGGGCTGAGTGACTTTTTGTTAGTTGATAGTAGGTTTGGATCAAGATCCGCAAGCCTCACAAGCCTCTGGGTTATCCAAAGAACAAGTCATATCTGCTTTGTTTTGTTCTGCACTGTTATCAAAACTAGCTGCCGCCGCTTTCGCTGCTGCTTCTGAGTATACTAATTCAGTTTCGTTCACTAAATTCGTTTGCTCAATCGCTGGCTCTGCTTGTTTCTCCACCGTGAACTTAATCGCATCAGTTGCCGCTTTCGTACGTAGGTAATACATACCTGTTTTCAAGCCTAGCTTCCAAGCGTGGAAGTGCATCGATGTTAATTTACCGAAATTCACATCTTGGATGTGGATATTTAAACTTTGAGATTGGCAAATGTATGCTCCACGATCAGCAGCCATCTCTAGAATAGTCTTTTGCTTGATCTCCCAAACCGTTTTGTATAAATCCTTCAAGTTTTGAGGGATTTCAGGAATGTTTTGAACGGATCCATTCGCGATGATCAATTTGTTCTTCATGGAATCATTCCACAAGTTTAACTTGATCAAGTCTTTCAACAAGTGCTTATTAACAATCGCAAATTCACCCGATAATACACGACGAGCGTAGATATTAGAAGTATATGGTTCGAAACATTCGTTGTTTCCTAAAATCTGGCTAGTAGAAGCCGTTGGCATTGGAGCAACTAATAAAGAGTTACGCACACCGTTTTCTACTACTTTCGTACGTAAATCTTCCCAATCCCAGTTTCCTGAAGATGGAGTCACATTCCACATATCGAATTGGAATACCCCTTTCGAGATAGGAGAACCTTCCCATGTTGAGTAAGGACCTTCTACTTTAGCTAATTCCATCGATGTTTCCATCGCTGCGAAATAGATTGTTTCGAAGATATCTTTGTTCAATTGTTGCGCTTCTGCTGATTCAAATGGCATGCGTAACAAGATGAACACGTCAGCTAATCCTTGAACCCCTAAACCGATAGGACGGTGACGTAAGTTTGAGTTTTCTGCCTCTTTAACTGGGTAATAGTTTACATCGATGATCTTATTCAAATTGCGTGTCGCAATCTTCGTTACATCGTATAATTTCTTGTGATCGAAACGTAAAACACCGTTCTCGTCCGCATTCACATATTTTGGTAAAGCTAAAGAAGCTAGGTTACAAACCGCTACTTCGTCTTTCGCTGTATACTCAATGATTTCCGTACACAAGTTCGAAGACTTGATTGTACCTAAGTTCTTTTGGTTTGATTTATTGTTCGCATGGTCTTTGAACAACATGTAGGGTGTTCCTGTCTCTGTTTGAGATTCTAACACCTTAAACCATAATTCTTGTGCTTTAACAACTGTACGAGCTTTACCAGCTAATTCGTATTTCTCATACAAAGCTTCGAATTCAGCTCCGTGTGTATCCGCTAAACCAGGACACTCGTGAGGGCAGAATAGAGACCACTCTTCATTATTCTCTACACGCTTCATGAATAAATCTGGAATCCATAGGGCATAGAATAAGTCACGCGCACGCATTTCTTCTTTACCGTGGTTCTTCTTCAATTCTAAGAATTCGAATACATCTGCATGCCATGGCTCTAAGTAAATCGCAAAGCTTCCTTTACGCTTTCCACCCCCTTGATCTACGTAACGAGCTGTATCGTTGAATACGCGCAACATTGGGATAATACCATTCGAAGTACCATTCGTACCCTTGATATAAGAACCTGTTGCACGGATGTTATGGATGCTTAATCCAATACCTCCAGCAGACTGTGAAATCTTCGCGGTTTGCTTTAAAGTATCATAGATTCCTTCGATCGAATCATCCTGCATAGTAAGCAAGAAACAAGACGATAATTGAGGCTTCGGAGTACCCGCATTAAAGAGGGTCGGAGTCGCGTGAGTGAACCAACGCTCAGATAATAAATTGTAGGTCTCAATAGCAGCTGCAATATCTTCTTTGTGGATACCTACAGCTACACGCATTAACATGTGCTGAGGACGCTCTGCAATCTGACCATCTAACTTTAATAGATACGATTTCTCCAGGGTCTTAAATCCGAAGTAGTCATAACCAAAGTCACGGTCATAGATGATTGCCTCATCTAATTCAACGGCATTGTTTTTGATGATGTCGTACACCTCTTTAGATAGAAGAGCAGCATTTTGGCCTGTCTTGGGATCGATGTACGTAAACAAACGCTTCATTGTAGCCGAGAATGACTTCAGCGTATTCTTATGCAAGTTAGAAACAGCGATACGAGCCGCTAAAACAGCATAATCAGGGTGTTTTGTCGTCAAAGAGGCAGCTGTTTCAGCCGCTAAATTATCTAGTTCAGTTGTCTTAACGCCATCAAACAAACCAGTGATCACTTTTCTGGCAACCTCTAGAGGTTGAACAAAAAATGGATCTAAGCTGTAACTCAGCTTTTCAATTCTGGCGGTGATTTTGTCAAACTTTACTGATTCGCGACGACCGTCTCTTTTTACTACGTACATGTGTATCTATCTATTATAATTTAAAACTTGTATTCTATATAAATGTCAAAACCAAATAACAAAAAAGCAGACAATAGATTCCCTGCGTTAAGAGAATTTTTTTCTTAGCTTTTGGACTCTTTTTGTGTTAACAAATTGAGTGTGTGGCGGTTTTGTTTTTATGCTTTCCTAAACCAAAAATTGAAGCATCTTTGGCTGATTGTGCTCTTGGTAAAATTAGAAAAAAAGCACGCTCCGTGCAAACTATTTTTGACCCGAAAAAAAGAAAAAAAAAGATCGTATTTGAAATACCACATGCAAACCCCCGCAACTCAATTCATTAGCCGTATCGCTTCTTAGAAAAGTGCTATAAAAATAATTTTTAAAATTTTTACGACGAAAAAATCGCGTGGAATTATCTAAAATTTTGTTAAGGTAAATAGTTGGAAAATAAAATACATTCTGTAATTTTGCATCCCTTATTGTAGGGTCCAAATATCCCCTTTGGAAAACTTAATTTAAACAGGACGGCAGGGAATCGTCTATTATCCATTATCATGAAAAAAGATATCCACCCAGAATACAAAGAAGTTGTATTTCACGATCTATCAGCTGATTACAAGTTTTTAACTCGTTCATGTGTTGCTACTACAGAGACAACAGAATTCGAAGGAGCTACTTACCCAGTATACAAGTTAGAGGTTTCATCTCAATCTCACCCATTCTATACAGGTAAGAACGTATTGTTAGATACAACAGGACGTGTGGACAAATTCAACAAGCGTTACGCGAAGTAATTTTCCTACCGCCTATACGAAAAGCCTTCTTCCATCTTTTGGGGGAAGGCTTTTTTTATCCTAGATTTGTCCTATGCAGCTTTCTGTACATCTATTCGAGGATTTGGCTTTACAAGCCGCTCTGCAACCGCTCACTCAGCATCGAAAAGTAGCTGAATTGTGGGTAGGAACAAGCACTATAGAAAGCAAGTGGCCTAGACATGTTTCAGACGCAAATCAGGCAGATATTCAGCTACTCAGCGCTGTACTTCCTCTGCCATCTACATTCGCCCTTTTAGACCTGTTGCCACATGATAGTTCCTACATTTATGAAGGTCAGGTTTTGGCCAAAAGAGGACAAGGCACGAATCGCATAGAGCAATACCTCCCTTTCCTGCAACATCCTGAAGATTTGCTGACCTACCAAGCCGAGTTTTTGCGAGCTGAAATCAAAGGGAATAACCCTGCTCCAGGTAACAATACGTTAATCGAAGCTAAGCAAATCTACATTCATCCTTCCGCACAGGTGCAAGGCAGCATTTTAGATGCCAGCAAAGGACCCATTTACATAGGCGAAGACGTAAACATACAAATAGGAACGCTGATTCAGGGCCCTGCGGCACTTCTAACAGGCGCAACGACGAATATTGGGGCGAAGATTCGCCCGAACACCACGATTGGCCCAGGCTGCAAGGTAGGCGGCGAAATCAACCACTGCATCTTCTTCCCATTCAGCAATAAGGCACATGAGGGTTATGTAGGCAACTCGATTGTGGGATCCTTTTCAAATTTAGGGGCTCTGACGAACGGTTCTAACCTACGTAATGATATCCAAACTGTTTCCCTGTACGATTATGCGTTAAAGGGACCCCGAAATACCGGCTTAAAGTCTCTAGGCCAAATCATCGGTGACTTTGTCACCACCGGCGTAGGAACGAATCTGAATACGGGGACCGTCATTGGAAGTCATTGCAACCTTTCGAGCATCGGATTTCCGCCGCGTTACATTCCGTCCTTTAGTTATGGAGAATATCCAGCGCTGAAGCCATTTGATTTCGAAAAAGCCTTTGCAGCTGCTTGCGCTTGGATACAATTGAAAAATCAGGAAATCCCCGAAAATCTACGCCAAAGCATGGAAGAAATTTGGAAAGCGGACACATCTTTCCGAAATTAGTTCTTTCTTTAAAAAAAGCCCTATTCATGCGATTTCAAGACATTCCAGGTCTGAATAAAACCAAGAAAACTTTGTCGCTTGCGGTGCAAAATCAACACATCGCACACGCACAATTATTCGTGGGTCCTACCGGAGGAGCTCAGCTGGCGATGGCACATGCTTTTGTTACGTATTTATTTTGCACGAATAGAACAGATACCGATTCTTGTGGCGTTTGTCCCAGTTGCCAGAAATTGCAACGCGGCGTTCACCCTGATTTAGTGTACGTCTACCCGACCGTTATCACGAAGAAAATCAAGGATGCGGAATCGGATGCCTTCTTACCTGATTGGCGAAAATTTATTCAAGAATCCTACTTCAGAACTTTGCCGGAATGGCTGGGTTACATGGGTGCAGAAGGGAATCGCCAGGGAAATATTCCGGTGGAGGAGACTCGGAAATTAGTACAAAAAATTAGCTTAAAACCGTTTGAGGCACCATTTAAGGTGGTGATGCTTTGGAACCCAGAGACGCTAAATGCGTCTGCCGGAAATGCCTTATTAAAGACCCTAGAGGAACCGCCTAGTTCGACCTTATTCATCTTGGTTTGTGCGGAACCAGATAAATTATTGACGACGATTATCTCCAGAACTCAACGTGTCAGTGTGGGTGCTGTAGATGTAGAGGATTTGGCAGATTACTTAGTTCAAAAAGCGGAAATTGACGCCGAAAAAGCGCATCAAATCGCCGTCAATTGCGAGGGAAATATCTCTGAGGCTTTGGAGAAATCAAACTCCGATAATCTGAGCACCACCACCTGGTTTGCGGAGTGGATGCGCGCCATTTATGCCCGTAATCTATCCAAATTAGTACAATTAGCGGACCAATTCGACGGTTTAGCCAAGGAAAACCAGAAGGGTATTTTAAGTTACAGCCTCCATATTTTCAGACAATGTTTGTACCAAATTTCGGATGCGAGCAGCCTGATCAAGTCATTAGAAAAAGAAAAGGCCTTTGTTGATAATTTCTCCAAGACCTTGAGTACAGATAAGATAGCGGCGATGACCGAAAAAATATCCGAAGTGCACTACCATTTAGAACGCAATGCAAGAGCAAAAATGGTACACCTAGACTTATCTCTTCATTTATTACGCGTTTTCCACGCTAAAAACTCCTAATATGAAAACGATACGCATTGGTACTCGGAATTCGGCCTTGGCACTTTGGCAGGCACACCACGTGGGTGCTTTGCTCGCTACGCAGGGATTAGGTTATGAGATCGTGTCGATTACGACGAAGGGAGATCAGATTTTGGATCGTTCCCTATCTAAAATAGGATCAAAGGGAGTATTTACAGAAGAATTAGAGGCGATGCTTTGTGCGGGCGAAATCGATATCGCACAACATTCCGCGAAGGATTTACCGTCTCATTTACCTACAGAACTGGAGTTAATCGCCTTCACGGAGCGCGAAGCGGCCCAGGATGTCGTTTTAAGCCTGGATCCTGCGAAGACTTTGGCTTCTAGCGCACCTTTGCGCATAGGCACATCGTCTACGCGAAGACGTGCCTTTTTGAGCCATTTCTACCCACAACATACCGCAGTAGAAATGCGGGGCAATCTGCAGACGCGTTTGGAGAAATTAAAAAACGGGGATTGCGATGCGATGCTTTTGGCGTTCGCCGGAGTCCATCGAATGGAAATGGAATATTATATCACCCAACACCTGAGTTTGGATCAATTTGTGCCAGCAGTAGGCCAGGGGTCGGTAGCGATTCAATGTGCTGTCTCTTTAGACCCCAGCATTAAAGCTTTAGTACGCAAAGCTTGCAACCATCCTACAACAGAGGCTGCCTTGTTAGCAGAACGTCACCTACTTGCACATCTAGAAGGTGGATGCAGCGTACCCGTGTATGGGCACGCGGTCGTTAAAGACGATCAATTAACTTTGCATGCCGGCGTTCTTAGCTTAGATGGGGTAGAAAACATCTATCATTCGGCGGAAGGCTCAGATCCAGCTATCCTGGGTAAAGAAGTCGCGATGGAGCTCATTCATCTGGGCGCACACCAATTATTACGAAAAATCAGACAGCAATTAGGCTCATGAAAAAACGCATATTAATCACAGGTTCTAATGGATTATTAGGCCAAAAGCTAGTCGAACTTTTACGCACACAAGTGAATGTGGATTTAATCGCCACCGCTCGTGGAGCTAATCGTTTACCTGTGAGAGAAGGTTATACCTATGCGTCTTTAGATATTACTGTTCAAGACGAAGTCAACGAAGTATTCGACCAATTCAAACCTGAGGTAGTGATTCACACGGCTGCGATGACGAATGTCGACACCTGCGAGACAGATCGGGAAGGCTGTGATTTATTAAACGTGAATGCTGTGGCCTTTTTAATCAAGGCTTGCGAAAAGCACAACAGTTATATATGTCATTTGTCAACTGACTTCATCTTTGATGGAGCATCTGGCCCTTATACAGAGGAGGGTGTCGCAAATCCCATTTCCTATTACGGCGAAAGTAAGTTGAAAGCAGAACAATTATTGTTTGAGTCTACCATTCGATGGAGCATCGCACGTACGGTTTTAGTCTATGGCATTGTGCCGGATATGAGCCGTTCGAATATTGTACTTTGGGTGAAGAAATCACTAGAAGACGGTAAAACGATTCAAGTCGTGACGGATCAGTTCCGTACGCCTACTCTTGCAGAGGATTTAGCAATGGGCTGCTGGTTACTTTCAAAAGACGAAGTGGAAGGTATTTTCAATATCTCTGGCTCCGATTTCTTGACTCCCTATGAGATGGCAGTCATGACAGCAGATTATTACGGATTAGACAAATCCTTATTGCAAAAAGCTGATTCGTCCACCTTCCAACAGACGGCGAAAAGACCAGCTCGCACGGGCTTTGTGCTTGATAAAGCAAAAAAAGTCCTAGGTTATGCACCTAGAACTTTTCAAGAAGGTATCGCCCTAATGGCGCAGCAAGTAGCTGATTTAGTCTAAAGCTTCTGGATCTTCCATCATTTCATCCGCCATGGGATTTACCACTGGCAGATCTAAAAGAACAGGAGCCTCCTTTATCTTTCCAAAATCTTTATTTTCATCTAACAAGGTCGTCCAAAGTAAGTCCTTCAATTCTTGAATTCCTTCTTGAGTCACCGATGAAATCAATAAAACAGGGATATCTTTAGGCAAACTTTCGCGCATTTCCTCTTCCATCTCTGGAATCGAAAGGTCCATCTTAGAGACCACGATCACACGACGTTTTCCTAATAATTCTGGATTATATTTCTCTAATTCGCCCGTTAAAATTCGGTATTCTTCACCCCAATCTTCTGCATCCGATGGAATTAAGAAGCACAAAATCGAGTTACGCTCAATATGGCGTAAGAATCTCAATCCCAATCCTTTACCCTCAGAAGCCCCCTCGATGATACCTGGAATATCAGCTACAACAAAGGACTTTTCATCCCGGTATTCTACCACGCCTAATTGAGGCACTAGGGTAGTAAAAGGATAGTCTGCAATTTCTGGAGTGGCTGCTGAGAGAACGGATAAAAGCGTTGACTTTCCCGCATTAGGGAAGCCCACTAAACCTACATCCGCTAATACTTTTAATTCCATCACGACCCACACATCAAGACCCGCTTCACCCGGTTGTGCATGGCGTGGCGATTGATTAGTGGATGACTTAAAGTTGTGATTTCCTAGACCACCGCGGCCGCCTGGAAGGACTAGAATTTTTTGGCCTTCTTCGGTTACTTCCGCGATAAACTCATTCGTTTCTGCGTTCTTCACGATAGTTCCTAAAGGCACTTGGATGAATACATCCTCACCTTCTGCACCGGAACGGCGTCCACCTTCTCCACCATTACCACTATCAGCAATAATATGCTTCTGGTATTTCAAGTGAATCAATGTCCAAAGCTGTGTACTTCCAACCAGGTAGATATGACCTCCACGACCGCCATCTCCCCCATCTGGTCCACCTTTAGGCACGTGTTTTTCCCTCCGAAAGTGGGATGAACCGCTTCCTCCTCGGCCGGAACGCAGATTGATTTTAACGTAGTCAATGAAGTTAGATGTCATTCTTTTTTGTTAATTATGCTTCGATAATGGCTAAAATTTGAGAGAAAATATCCTCAATCTCGCCAATACCATTAATTCCTGAGAATTTATGTTGAGCAGCGTAATAACCAGCTACGGGAGCCGTTTTTTCGCCGTATTCTTGCACACGTTTACGTATTAATTCTTCGTTTTGATCATCTGGGCGACCAGAAGTCTTACCGCGTTCTAATAAACGCTGCGTTAATTCTTCTTCGCTCACCTCTAAGGCAATCATGTGATTGATAGCTAAGTGATGACCTGCTAATAAGTTGTCCAAAGCTTGTGCTTGAGCCTCCGTTCTAGGAAAACCATCAAAAATAAAACCTGCTGCCTCCTTATTCTCGTTCAATTTATTCTCGATCATTCCGATCACGACAGCATCTGGAACCAAGATCCCTTGATCCATCAATTTCTTCGCTTCCAAGCCCAAAGTCGTACCTGCAGTAATTTCTGCACGCAATAAATCACCTGTAGACAAATGGATTAAACCGTATTTCGCAATTAATTTTGCGGACTGAGTGCCTTTGCCTGCCCCTGGAGGCCCAAATAAAACAAGATTAAGCATATAAATGTGGGTTAATATTTTCGAACCACAAAGGTAATCAAATCAGAGGCAAAAGCAGGGATTTTCTGCTATATTTGGCATAAAAAAGAGAAATGCTTTCAACACAATTCGAAGAGATAATTCAGAAAAGACGTTCCAATAGACGCTATGACCCCACCGTTAAAGTGGATGATGCAGTCATTGAACGAAGCTTACAACGTTCCATTTTATCGCCTAACAGCAGCAATATGCAGCTTTGGGAGTTTTATTGGATTAAAAGTGAAGAGGAGAAAAAAGCATTTCTTCCACTTTGTCTAGGCCAATCAGCTGCGAAAGATACGGCGCATATGGTTGTTTTTGTGACTCGCCAAGACCTGTGGAAAAAAAGAGCAGCTTGGAACTTACAACAGGTTAAAGACTCCATTGAAGGGGAACCTACTAAAATGCAGAAAAGAGGCTTGCAATATTATGGCAAGCTTATTCCACTTTTATACCGCAACGATATTTTTGGTATTTCTACCTTCATCCGTTGGAACATCTGTTTTTGGATGGGATTGAAAAAACCGATGATGCGTTTTGGCGGTAAAGCAGATCAGCGGGTGATGGTGCATAAATCGTGTGGATTAGCTGCACAGACATTCATGCTTTCAATCGCAGCGGAAGGTTTTGAGTCCTGCCCTATGGAAGGTTTTGATGCACAGCGCGTGAAGAAACACTTAAAATTGCCTGCTGGAGCAGAAATCAATATGATTGTATCAGTGGGTAAAGGTACGGCAGAGGGAGTGTGGGGACCACGCTTTAGAGTTCCTTACGAGGAAGTCGTACACGTGCGCTAATTGCAGTCTACGTCTACAATAATTTGAACGCCTTTGAAAGCTGGCTTCGTGCTGAGGGTATCTAATTCTTCGCGAAGCTGCTTTTTGAAGGCGGCTAAAGCCACGCCTTTCTCCAGCTTAATCAGAATTTCCATCGCATATTGATTTCGAATGCGTTCAATTAAAGGTTTTTCTGGACCTAAAACGCGACCATTGCCAAATTTGACCTTCAACAAAGCCCCTAAATCCTTCGCTGCTGTTTCGACATTACGCGCTTCGTAATGGCGCATAACTAACTTAATCAAGCGCGTAAACGGAGGATAATGGTAGCCTTCGCGTTCGATCATCTCATCCGCATACAATTGTTCGTAATTTCCTTCTTGAATGTAGGTAAACAAGCGATGTGTGGGTTGATTCGTTTGAATGTACACTTGCCCCTGCACCTCGCGACGACCAGCACGACCAGCCACCTGAGTAATTAATTGAAATCCTCTTTCGTGTGCTCTAAAATCAGGGAAATTAATAATCTTATCTGCATCGAAGATGGCAACCAAGGATAGGCCCTCAAAATCGAGACCTTTAGCTACCATTTGTGTGCCTACTAAAACGTCTACCTGACCTTTCTGAATTTCTGTGATCAAACTCGTAAAGGCAGTTTTTGAACGTGTCGTATCTAAATCCATGCGAGCAACACGCGCCTCAGGAAGATGCAATTGCAATTCTTCCTCTAGCTTTTCAGTGCCATAACCCATCGTTTTCATTTGAGCAGAACCGCAGGCTCCGCAGCGGTGAATCAGCGATTCATGGTGACCACAATAATGGCAACGCAATTCTTGCTCGCGTGCGTGGTAGGTCAACGAAACATCACATTGGTGACACGTCGCAATCCAATCACAGTCCTGGCATTGGAGATAGGGGGAATAGCCACGTCGGTTTTGGAACAATAAACTTTGCTTGCCTTGCTTCAGATTATCCGCCAACACTT
>JBILCC010000154.1:0-3725 GCA_044353355.1 Aquirufa sp. | reverse complement strand
GGCCAATGAATTAGTCGATGGACAAATGTCTAGATATTTACTCTTTTTGCCGACGAAGCGAGTATTTGCTTGGTAATTGTTCAATTATTATTTGTAATTTTAGGGTTACAAGAACAAATTTAGATTTTTATTCGGTAAGGGTTTCTTGTTGTACAAATTAATACAGAAAAAAGATTTATGAGTAAAACTCTTAAGAAAGCCGCTAAGCAAGTCGATGCGTCTGAGGAAATGGTGAGCTGGGTGGTAAAAGGCATGCAGGATAAAAAAGCACAAGAAATTACGGTGTTGGATTTGCGGAAAGTGGATAATGCATTTACAGATTTTTTTGTGATTTGTTCAGGTACTTCAGATACGCAAATTGATGCAATCGCTGATTCAGTGGATAAGGAAGTGTGGGAATCAGGTAAAATACATGTACATTCGGTAGAAGGTAAAGCGAATCGCGAGTGGATTTTGATGGATTATTATGATGTCATCGTTCACGTATTCTTGAAGGATAAACGTGCGTTTTTTAAATTAGAAGAGTTGTGGGGTGATGCTAAATTTACGGTGATCCCTGATTAATATTATTTTTGATTTATAGAACCTTTGCACCTGTACAGGTGTTTAATGCCCAACAATAAAAATTCAAAATGGCCAAACAAGGGAATAATTTTAAAAATGCGAAGCGCTCAGGCTTACAACCAAGAATGCCTAAAAAACCAGCTGGGGGATTTCAAAGCTGGATGGTAGTAGGACTAGTGATCGCAGTCATCAGTATGTTTTTCTTTTCCAAGGAAACGACTTTGCAGCCGATAACTATCAAGCAATTTGAGTCGATGTTGATTCAAAAAGAGGTAGAAAAGGTATTAATTG
This sequence comes from Aquirufa sp., assembly GCA_044353355.1. Classification (GTDB taxonomy): domain Bacteria; phylum Bacteroidota; class Bacteroidia; order Cytophagales; family Spirosomataceae; genus Aquirufa. Next base: position 2,870 of record JBILCC010000154.1, on the reverse strand, counting down.
TCAATGATAAAATCGTCGAGGTTAGTCTAAAACCAGCCTTTATTCCTAAGTATTTCAAGAAAAATACAACTCAAAAAGTGGTTCCTACTGGGCAGGTTCCTCACTTTGAATTTGAGATTAATTCGAAAGAAAGCTTCGAGCGTTTTTTAGAAGATCGTCAAAAAGACTTTCCGCGAAACGAGCAAATTATGGCTTCTCCTGAGACTAGAACAGGTCCCTTGGATTGGTTAGGTACTTGGGGATTCTTCATTTTGATGGGCCTAAGTTTCTATTTCTTATTCTTCCGAATGGGAGGAGGAGCTGGTGGTGGTGGCCAAATATTTAATATTGGTCGCTCCCGTGCTACCTTGATCGAAGGCGAATCGAAAGTGAAGATTACATTTAATGATGTAGCTGGTTTAGACGAAGCAAAAGAAGAGATTCAAGAAATTGTTGAGTTCTTGAAATTCCCTAAAAAATTCACTGATTTAGGGGGTAAAATCCCGAAGGGAGCGCTTTTAGTAGGCCCTCCAGGTACGGGTAAAACCTTATTAGCAAAAGCAGTAGCAGGGGAAGCAGGCGTTCCATTCTTCTCTTTATCAGGATCTGATTTCGTAGAAATGTTTGTAGGTGTGGGAGCAGCACGTGTTCGTGATTTGTTTAAACAAGCGAAAGAAAAAGCGCCCTGTATCATCTTTATTGATGAAATTGATGCAGTGGGTCGTTCTCGTGGTCGTGGCTCGATGCCAGGTGGAAATGATGAGCGTGAAAATACGTTGAACTCCCTTTTAGTGGAGATGGATGGTTTTGCAACTGATTCAGGTATCATCATTATGGCGGCTACGAACCGTCCAGATGTATTAGATCCAGCCTTATTGCGTCCAGGTCGTTTTGATCGTCAGATCTCTATCGATAAACCAGATATCATTGGTCGTGAGGCTATTTTTAAAGTTCACTTGAAGCCATTGAAATTAGCGGCAGACACAGACCCTAAGGAATTAGCAGCTCAGACTCCTGGTTTTGCAGGTGCAGAGATTGCCAATGTTTGTAACGAAGCAGCCTTAATTGCTGCACGTCGTTCGAAAACGGCAGTTGACATGAATGACTTTCAAGAGGCGATGGATCGCGTGATTGGTGGTTTAGAAAAGAAAAATAAGTTGATCTCTCCAGAGGAGAAGAAAATCGTAGCCTTCCATGAAGCGGGTCACGCGATTGCAGGTTGGTTCTTAGAGCACGCAAATCCATTAGTTAAAGTTTCGATTGTCCCTCGTGGAGTGGCGGCTTTAGGTTATGCACAATACTTGCCTAAAGAACAATTTTTATACCGTACCGAGCAATTAATGGATGAGATGTGTGTGACCTTAGGTGGTCGTGCGGCAGAGGAAATAGTCTTTGGGAAGATCTCTACTGGCGCTCAAAACGACTTAGAACGCATTACAAAATTAGCCTACTCGATGGTAACTATTTATGGTATGAACGAGAAATTAGGCAATATCTCGTATTATGATTCCAAAGGATCTGAGTATCAATTTAACAAGCCTTATTCGGAAACGACAGCGCGCGAAATTGATGAGGAGGTTCGTAAAATTATCAAGGAGGCTTACGATCGTACCAAGAAATTGTTGAAATCGAAGCAAGATAAATTGACGATTTTAGCTGAGCAATTATTGCAGAAAGAGGTGTTGTTTCAAAGCGATTTAGAAGCTCTAGTAGGCCCTCGTCCATTCGAACAACTGACGTCTTACCAAGAGTTTATCAAGGGAGAAACGGAGAAAAAACGTAAAGTGGCGAAGGATGAAAGAGATTTAGCAGAGGAGAAAAAGAATGCACCGAAGAAAACGGATGTGGCTAAAAAGACTCCAGCAAAAAAGCCTACCGCTAAAAAGCCAGCTACTTCGAAAGAGGTGACTGCTAAGCCAAGAGCAAGAAAGCCTAAATCAACAGGTACTGATAGTTAATTAATTGGGGCGCCTAACAATCGCCCCATTTTTTTGATATGATTCAAATTAATCTGACTTCTGGTAAGAAAGTATATTTCGCTTCTGATTTTCATTTGGGTTTTCCCGATGAAAAGACTTCAAGAGAGCGAGAAAGGGCGCTGGTTTCTTGGTTAGATCAGGTTCAGTCAGATGCGCAGGATTTATTTCTGTTAGGTGATTTATTTGATTTTTGGTTTGAATATAAAACAGCAGTTCCACGAGGTTTTGTCCGCTTTTTAGGCAAGCTGTCCGCCCTTGCTGATAAAGGCATTACGATTCATATTTTTGTAGGTAACCATGATTTGTGGATGTGGGATTATCTAGAAAAGGAATTAGGTGCTAAAATTTACAGAGAACCAGCTGACCTACTAATCAAGGCGGCTAACAAGCAATTTCACTTGCACATCGGTCACGGGGATGGCTTAGGACCTGGAGATACAGGTTACAAGCTATTGAAGAAAGTGTTTACGAATCGTTTAGCGCAATGGCTTTTTGGATTCTTACACCCGAACGTGGGGATTAGTTTGGCCAATTTTTGGTCTTCTACTAGTAAGGAAAGCACAATGACAAAAGGGGAGCAAGCATTTAATCCAGATACGGATTATATTTTATCTTATGTGCGTGATGTAGCTCAAGCGAAGCCAATCGTTCAGGCCTTTGTCTTTGGCCATCGACACCATCCCATTGCTATTGCTCTTGACTCAGGAGCCACTTATTATAACCTTGGGGATTGGTTTAATCCTTATTTTAAAAATGCTTATTACCTCCAACTAGATGAAAATAAAATCGACTTTATTCATTTTAACGCTGATCGCGTTTAACACGTTTTCTCAGCAGAGTACGCCAAAAATAACGGAGCAATGGCGCCCAGCCATTCATTTTAGCCCAAAGAAAAATTGGACAAATGATCCC
>JBILCC010000153.1:0-3750 GCA_044353355.1 Aquirufa sp. | reverse complement strand
AACCTCACTCACTTTACCAGAAGCGACCCGCGACACTAAGGTTTCGATGGTCAAATCGCCTGGTGAAATACCGGATAAAGGGGAAATAATGCCGCCCAAAACATGGTAAAGGCCCATAAACTGACCTGTATTTTCAATCGCTAATACATCGCGTAGATCTTCCACCACACAAATGATGCTTTCATCGCGTTTATGACTTGAACAAATGCCACATAAATCACCATCCGAAATCATATGGCATTGTGGACAGTATTTCGTTTCTGTTCTGAGTTGAACTACCGCGTGGGCTAATTGCAAAGATTGGGCTTCTGGGCGCTTTAATAAGTGCAAAGCGAGGCGCAGTGCTGATTTTTTACCGATGCCGGGCAGTTTGGAAATCTCTTCCACAGCTTGCTCAATCATCTTGGAAGGATAGTTATTCATCATACGCTTGCTTCGATTTCGGCGGAAATTCCTCTGCGACAAATCTCATTGCGCATGGCTACTAATTCGTCAAATCCACCGGTTTTTACGCCGCATTTTCCTCTAAAATGTATCTGTAAGGTACATTGCTCCGCTTGTTGTGGCGTGTGTTCACATACCTCAATCAGCGTTAAAATGACATATTCAAAGGAATTGACTTCATCATTGTAGACAATCAGCTGATGGGCCTCGATCACCTCTTCCTCTACGAGAGTCGACGTGTCTTCTTGCCATTTTTCCTGATTTTGAAAAGAAAAAGGTAGACGATAAATACTATCTACACAGAATTCCATATTTTTGATGAATTTGAAATCAAATTTAAAAAAAAATCCGTTCCAAACCTTATGTCTGTACAATTAGCTGGAGGAATTCTTGCCCTCTATTTTGGACTGTTGTTAGCGATCTCTTATTTTACCTCGAGAGGCGCTGATACCCACGCATTTTTTACAGCTAATCGCGAATCGCCTTGGTGGCTAGTGGCCTTTGGGATGATTGGAACGTCGATTTCTGGTTTAACCTTTATTTCGGTGCCAGGTGCTGTAGGCAAGACCTATTTCACCTACTATCAGGTTATTTTAGGCCACTCCTTTGGTTATTTAACTATTGCACTGGTTTTAATGCCCTTGTATTATCGATTGAATCTGATTTCCATTTACGGATATTTAGAAAAACGCTTTGGTTTTTGGTCCTATAAGACCGGCTCTGCCTTCTTTTTATTGTCCAGAACGATCGGTTCTGCTGCTCGCTTGTACCTCGCAGTTAACGTATTGCAAATTGCGATATTCGCCCCTATTGGCGTTCCATTTATCGTGACCGTTTTCGTTTCGATTTTCTTAATTTGGTTGTACACGCACCGTGGAGGGGTTAAAACGATTATTTGGACGGATACATTACAGACCTTATTTTTACTCGTAGCGCTATTTATTACGATTGTTTTAGTGGGCCAAAAAATGAATATGAGCATCCCTGACATGATCCAGCAGGTGAGCGCGAGCAAGTATTCGCATCTGTTTGAGTGGGATTGGAAGAGCCCTCATTTCTTCGGAAAAGACTTCCTGGCGGGTGTTTTTATAGCCATTGTAATGACGGGTTTAGATCAAGATTTGATGCAAAAAAACCTGACTTGCAAATCGATCGGTGAAGCGCAGAAAAACATGTTCTGGTTCTACTGGGTGCTTCTTTTTATCAATATCTTGTTTCTCTCTTTAGGTGCCTTATTGTACATTTATACGGCTTCTAAAGGGATTCCAGTACCAAGTAAAACGGATGAGTTATATCCGATGTTAGCTTTGGGAGGCGAATTCGGGACCTTAGCCGCTGTCACTTTCCTTTTAGGTATCATCGCTGCCTCTTATGCCAGTTCTGATTCAGCCTTGACGGCATTAACAACCTCTTTCTGCATCGATTTCTTGAGTATTGAGAAATTCAAAGAGGACAAGCAAAGGAAGATGAAGCATTTCGTGCACATCGGTTTCTCAGCTCTATTTTTCGTCGTAATTGGCCTATTTCACGTCTTCAATACCTCTGAATTAATTGCCGCAGTATTCAATCTAGCGGGATATACCTATGGGCCTTTGTTAGGCTTATTCTCGTTCGGTTTGTTTACAAAATATGCCATCCGCGATAAATGGGTGCCTATTATCTGCCTTCTTTCCCCTATTATTACATTTGTGTTAGAAACACAGGCGCAGAGTATATTTGGTGGATTTGGGTTCGCTAAATTGATCTTGAATGGAGCAATTTGCTTTATGATGCTTTGGTTTATTCGAGACAAATCATTAGAAACGGTAAGCGTTGCGTAAGGCAAAATAGACTACATTTTTACCTGAACCAGATTCTTTCAAGTAATCCCCCGCTTGGCAATAGCCAATTTCGAATTGACTAAATAAGTGTGAGGTGGTATTATAGTTAAAATCAAGGGCATAGATAGAACATAGTTCTTTTTTCAAGGACGCAGCGCCATTTTCGATGGGACGTAATGCAGACATGTTGGGTGTGTAAATTCCATCCTCCTCACTAATTCGATTTACAAACGAGGCTCGCGCTGTAACTAACCATCTTGTTCCTTTTTGAAAACGCAAATAAGGGCTTACATTGAGCGTATTGGTAATATTTAAGGCCACTGTCTGCCCAAAAGGGGGTCTAGCAAACAGCGTATTAAACGTATTTAATTCTGAATCGGTTGATGATTTATCCCCAGGCACATAGTTTCCCCCCATCCCCAGAAATAGATAAGGTTTTAGTTGGTAATTGGTATCCCAAACCAGCATCCAGGAACGAATAGCTAACTCTTTAAAGGTTCCCCATTGGTAAGCAAGCTCTAGTTCATAATTAAAAGTTTTTAAGGGAGCATACAGACGAATTCCCCCTGTATGTCTTTGCTCTAATCCACTTTTAAATACATACGAGCGTTGAGTACTTCTAAAATTGAAATAAAAAGCATCTAAATTGAGCCTTTTAGGCAACACTTCCTTTGCTACATACATTCCACCAATTTGCTCATCCATTAAGCCATCATCGAATGCCCCCAAATTCATTTTGACAGGATTTAGGTAAAACAGCATTACTTTAGCTTTATTATCAGTGTAGCTTGCTTGCGCGCCTAAGAAAGTTTGCCGGTTATTAGGACCTTCACGTGAGGCAATAAATCGCTCCTGTCCTAATTGCATTTCTTGCTTCCCCACTCGAAGATGAAATTTCTGATTCCATTTATATTCCCCAAAAAACTGATGGACAGAGAGTAAATTTTGTTCCACCTGGGACAAAATCGGATTAGGGTTCCAAAAACGTACGGTATTATTTAATTGGGTAAAAATTCGAAAACGTGCATTTACTCGTAAATCAGCATGCAATAACCACCTGTGCAGCCATTGATGTGGACTTTCTTCCGTATAAGAAGCAGGCATTTGCCCAAAATTAGCTTGTTTGTAATTCTGATACTGCTCTCTCCACTCCCCACCAACACTTACCTTTACACCAGAAAAAAGTGGCATGAATTTTATTTTCTCATCCCAAGATTTCTGGAGTGTGTCAGTTAATAAATAGTCGAAATTATCTTCTGAACGAAGTCTGGCAATATGCTGAGCTGAAGAGGTAAACCAAGCAAAAGAAAAAATCAATAAAAAAGCGCAACTACAGTTTTTCAAAAAGTATATATTCGATTCAAAAAACAAATGAAGGGATTAAAAACAAAAAAACCACACGTCCTGTGTGGTTTTTTGCCTACCGAAGTAGTCCGTACGGGAATCGAACCCGTGTTTCATCCGTGAAAGGGACGTGTCCTAACCC